>JARRJE010000049.1:0-9800 GCA_037379765.1 Deltaproteobacteria bacterium | reverse complement strand
AGCCATGATTGAAGAGGAGCTGGCAAAGGAGCAGTAAACGTCCAGCAGCACCGCATATGCGTTGTCATAGGCCTGCTCGCGGAGCACAAGTCCAGCTCACCGGCCTCTTCCTGGCATCTGCAGCACTGCTGAACGCTTACGGACCTTGGAGTTACGAGGAGCACTGGCAATGGACAAGACCAAGCTCGCCATTAAAATTAAAGTAGACAGTCGGATTGACGAGCGGGGAGAGAAGATTCCCCGGCGGCTCCATATCGAAGGTGAGCCCGCCGACATCGTCGAGGTGGTCGACCGCTGGCTGGCCAACGGGAGGGTCTGCTTCAAGGTGCTCGACGATGAGGGTGGGATGTACATCGTCCGCTACGATCCGGAGGCCCGCGTCTGGGAGCTGGTGATGATGGAGCAGGGTTAGTTCATTTTCTTTGCTCGCCCAAAGAAAACGAACCAAAGATCCTCCAAGCAAGTTGGTCGGGAAAGCGGCAACAGGTTCGGAAAATGAGGACAGCCACTTTCAATTCACACTTTGCAGAAGTGCAAAGAAAAGAAAGGGCGCCCGTGTCACTTGCCCGCCTGTGGCGGGAAGCTGCCGGGAGTTTGCAAACTCGCCCCTGCGGGGGCTCAGACAGTGCAAACTCCTTTTTCGGCAGCTTCTGCGGTGCTCGGCTGCGTGCCAATGGGAGGGTTCGAATCTATGCTTTGGCCGGGTCGTTTGAACCTCATTTGGTCCGCCTCCGGAAACGCGGCTCAACAAGACAAGAAATAAGACCGTGAACGGAAACAGATTCGAGATCAGGGTGGACTGCTATGCCGGCTACCGGGCCGAAGAAACGCCCCGCCGGCTGTATATCAAGGAGCGTCCCATCGAAGTGAAGGAGGTGCTCGATCGCTGGCTCGCTCCCGATCACCGCTATTTCAAGGTGCGGGGCGACGACGGCGGGATGTACGTCATTCGCCACGACGTGGAGACCGACCGTTGGGAGCTCACCATGTTCGATAGCCGGCGCTAAAAGATTGGTTTCCATTTTTCAGGAAAAACTTGTGCGGATTCCCGGAAAAAAGAGAAGGTTCAGGTGTTTTCCAAAAGGCCGCCGGTTAGACGCCAGGCGCCGGATGTCAGGGCAAAGAACGGTTTCTCCTTATGATGGAATGGAACTTGCTATCTTTAGGTGATCGACGTTCATCTCCTATCCCTTTTCACGGGGCAGTGCCCATTGCGGGCGCTGCCTTATTTTTTGCCAATACCTCCTTCGTTTTTGCTGTGACTCATCCGAGAATTCATTTTGTTTGTGCGATTTCATCAAAACCCGATCATCGAGTTTCCCTTGCCGGGCGTCTCGAGCCCCTGGCCTTACGGCCTCAAAGAGATTGACGTTTGAGCCGTATTTCAGCATAATGGCGGGATGACCAAGTACTCTGATATCATCGATGTCTCCGCAGCCGAGGACTTGCCGGGCGAGCTGCCCCCGCTGGTCAGCAGGTCGGACGACCCTCTGCTGCCTACCGTCGGTCCTCCGGGCCTTCACCAATATCTGCAGGAAATCAATCATTACCGGCTCCTTTCCCGAGAGGAAACCGACGAGCTGGCTCAGCGGTATCACGAGAAGGGGGATGCGGAAGCCGCCTACAAGCTGGTCACCGCCAATCTGCGGCTGGTGGTGAAAGTGGCCATGGATTTCCAGAAATACTGGATGCAGAATTTCCTCGACCTGGTGCAGGAGGGCAACGTGGGCCTGGTGCAGGCGGTAAAGAAATTCGACCCCTATCGGGGGGTCAAATTCTCCTACTACGCCGCTTATTGGATCCGGGCCTACATTCTCAAGTTCATCATGGACAACTGGCGGCTGGTCAAGATCGGGACCACCCAGGCGCAGCGGAAGCTCTTCTTCAGTCTGAACAAGGAACGCAAGCTTCTGGAAGCCCAAGGGTTCAAGCCCGAGGTCAAGCTGCTCGCCGAACGGCTGAACGTCAAGGAGAGCGAAGTCATCGAGATGACCCAGCGCATGGAAGGTTGGGACGTCTCCCTGGAAAGCCCGGTCCGCGAAGGTTCGGAGGACCAGCAGAAGAATTTCCTCCCCGCCGGGGGTCCATCGATTGAGGAGCGGGTGGGAGACTTCGAGGTCAAGGACCGGATGGAGGCCGTCCTCGCCGAGATGAAAGAGAGCTTGAACGAGAAAGAAAAGACCATCCTCGAAGCACGTCTCCTGAGCGACGAACCGGTCACCCTGCAGGACATCGCCGATCAGTACGGGATCTCCCGGGAACGGGTGCGGCAGATCGAGGCCAACCTGCTCAAAAAAATGCGGACTTATCTCGAGAAGGAGATTCCGGACATCAAGGATTTCCTGGCCGAGACCTTCGAACAGTGGCGCACCTGATCCCCTTTTGATGGCCTGCAAAAAGTCTTTTCTTAACCACAGAGTGCACAGAAGAGTGCACAGAGATTTTTTTCTTTTTCCCTCTGTGCCCTGTGGTCAACAATAAAGGCTGATCCCTCCCTCAAGCTCGGATTCCAACCACTGAGGAGCCAAAGGAAAGAAATTTTTCGCCTTTTCCCTCTGTGCTCTCTGTGAACTCTGTGGTAAACTCACGGGTTTGCGATTTCATCCTCGAAGAACCCAACCACCCAAGAGGTTGATGAACATGCGCGTTCCCCTGCTCGATCTGAGGGCGCAGCTGGCCCCCCTGCGTGAAGAGATTCTGGAAGTCATTACCGAAGTGCTCGATTCCACTTGCTATATTATGGGGCCCCATATCGAGCGGTTCGAGGAAGATGTGGCCGCATACTGTGCCACACGCTTCGGCCTAGGAGTTTCCAGCGGCACCGATGCGCTGCTCATCTCGCTGATGGCCCTGGGGATCGGGCCCGGCGATCTGGTCCTCACCACGCCGTTCACCTTTTTCGCCACCATGGGCAGCATCTTGCGCCTCGGGGCCCGGCCGCTTTTCGTGGATATTGATCCGGTCACCTATAATCTCGATCCGGAGAGGATGGAAGCGCTGTTTGCCGATCGGCCCGAGCTGGCCGGGCAGGTGAAGGCGGTGCTGCCGGTTCACCTGTACGGCCAGTGCGCCGATATGGACCGGATCGGGGCTCTGGCCGCCCATTATGGGATTCCGGTCATCGAGGACGCCGCCCAGGCCATCGGTGCCGTCTTTCCGCAAGAAGATGCCGGGGGGCTTCAATGGCGACGGGCCGGCAGCATGGGCCTGGCCGGTTGCTTTTCCTTTTTTCCGAGCAAGAACCTGGGGGGGATCGGCGACGGCGGGATGGTGGTCACCGATGACGAGGGGTTGATCGAACGGCTGAGGATCTTGCGGGTGCACGGCTCGGCGCCTAAATACTATCACAAGCTTGTAGGGGGCAATTTCCGGCTGGATGCCCTGCAGGCAGCAGTGCTCGACCGCAAGTTGCCCCATCTGCCCGCCTGGCACAAAGCCCGCCGTCGGAACGCCGAATTCTACAACCGACTGCTCGTCGATTCGGGGTTGGTCGCCGAGGGCAAAATCGTCCCGCCGGCGGCGGTGTACCAAGAGGAAGCGGCCCGGGAAAAGATCGAGCCGGATTACCACATTTACAATCAATATGTGATTCGGGCCGCCGACCGGGATGGATTGCGGGACTTTCTGGCCCGGCACGAGGTTGGCACCGAGATCTACTATCCGGTTCCCCTGCACCGGCAGGAATGCCTTGTCGGCCAGGGATACGACGAGCTTTCTTTCCCTGAAGCGGAGAAGGCGGCCGCCGAGACCCTGGCGCTGCCCGTTTATCCGGAGTTGACCGATGCCATGCAGCATTATGTGGTCGAAAGGATCGCCGCCTTCTATCGCGGGTAAGTCTTTCCGCGATCTTTCATAAAATTGCCTGAAATTGGAATCGAAGAGATCCTGCCGCGGTACGCCGTCCGCCGGCGGCGGATGCCCTGCGCCCTCGAAACTTCAGGGAGTCTGTAAATCCGTTTTTCAGCAGTTATTGGGGTGGGCGTAATGTTAATTTCTTTCTCGAGTCAAAACAGAGCCCATCCCGGATTTCAGCGCAGACAGGCGGATGAGGCGGGGAGGTGCATCCGCCGCCACAAAGTTGTTTCCAGAAATCCCCTCATTTGTTAATGATGGAGTCCGGGCTTTTCCCAAAAAAATCGAACATCGGCTTATTGCGTTTCCACCGCTCGATCAGCTCATGTCCTGCGGCGGTTCGGCTCTCTCTCAATGTTTTTCTTTCCAAGGGGACGAATTTCGCCCCCGCTCAACATACCCGCCGGTCTTCGGCGGAGATGGCTCGCGGCGATGCTGCTGTGCGGCATGATTGCCTTCGGCGGGGAGGCCTTTGCCGCCGGGCCGCAAACCGCCTTTCCTGCCGGGATCATTCCCAAGCGGGAGATCCGAATGCTCAATTCCGAAAAGGTCGGCTGGCAGGAGCTTTGGACCAGCGCTCGTGAAGCGGTCCGGCAAAATGATCTCTCGAAGGCGATCCAACGCTACCAACAATTGCTTGCCGCCAAGCCCGACCTGGAGGAGGCGCGCTGGGAGCTGACCCGTATCCGATTGCGGGATCAGGATTGGGACAAGGCGGCCGATCAACTCGAACGGCTGATCGAAGCCGATCCCGACCGGGTGGCCTATCTCAACGCCCTGGCCGGCGTTCTTCAGGAAAAGGCCTATTACAGCCGTTCGGTGGAGCTGTTCGGCCGTTCCTTGAAGAACGATCCCAAGAATATCGAGGCCCTGGTGGGGATGATTCAGAGCCTCGTGAAGCTGCGTCGCAAGAAGGAGGCACTGCTCTATCTTCAAAGGCTGCACCGGCTCAAGCCAGCCGATCGCCAGATTCGGCTCGAGCTCGCCCGTATCGCTTATGAAACAGGAGATCTGGAGACCGCGGCGACTAATCTTCGCGAGCTGGCGGCGGCACCGAACGCGGACGTGGAGCTCTTGCGAATGGCGGCCAGGGTTGAAGAGCAGCTGGGGTTGGACAACCTGGCCGTCGTTTACCGGGAACGGATCCTGGCCTTGAAACCGGATGATCGGGAAAGCCACGATCGCTTGGCCACCTTTTACGAGAAGAGCGGTCGGACGAAAGAGGCCCTGGCCCACTTCAAGGCCTTGCTGGAAAAAGATTCTAATAATCCCTCACTTTTGCACACCATCGGCCGGCTCCTCGAAGACAGCGGTCAATTTGCCGAGGCCCTGCCTTACTTCGAGCGATACCTCGCCTTGCGGCCCGGGGACCGACAAGTCCTTGGCGCCATGGTCGACATTCACGCCGCCCTCGGCGAAAAGGCCGAAACCTTGGCTTCTCTGGAGCGGCTTCTCGCCGTTGAGCCTCATCCTGCCACCGCCAAAGTCAAAATGGCCGCCCGGCTGTACGCCGAGGCGGGCCGTCCTGATCAAGCCATTCCTTTGTTCCGGCGCGTTCTGGCGGCCGACCCCGATGACCGGGAGAGCATGATGATGCTGGCCGAGGCGTTAACCGCTACCGGGGAAGACTCAAGTGCTCTGGCCTTGTGGCGGCAGGTGGCCGATTTGGAACCGCGCCGTCTGGCGGCTTTTCAGGCCATGGCCAAGATTCTCGAACGACAGCAGCGGCTTAAGGAGCTTCTGCCGGTGTTGACCAAAATTCATCACCTCGATCCGCGCGACGAGCATGTCACCCTCAAACTGGCCGCCGTGTATCTCAAGAGCGGAGAGGTGGAGAAAGGAGGGCGCCTTCTGGATGAGGTCTCCGAGGATACGCCGCTGCAGCAAGAGCTGTTGGCGATTCGCGGGCTGTACTTCGAAAAGACCCTCCAGCCGGCCCATGCCCTCAGGGTCTACGAAAAATTAACGCAAATGGTCCCGGAAAAGGTGGATTATCGGCTCAAATGCGTGAAGCTGGCCGGAACGTTGGGCCGTTTGACCACGGTGCGGCAGCACCTTGCGGGCATCGATCTTGCCCGCGCCGATTCCGGAACCGTGCTCATCGCCGCCGGCGCCTTGGCCGGATGTGGTGTCGATGACGAGGCTCTCGGGCTCTATCGACAATTGTTGGCAGCGAATGGGGGAGATGGCGAGACCGAGCGGCAGCAAGTTCTGATGACCATGGCCGCCTTCTACCGTGGTGCGGGGCTTCCCTACGAAGCAGCCCAGGCGTATCGGATGATTCTGCCCCGTAGCCGGGAAGTGGCAGGGGCCATCGAGGGGCTGTTCGAGCTCGCCCTCAAGACGGGAGACTTCGACGCGGCAGAAATCTGGCTGAACCGTCTGGCCGGAATCCGGAACGGTCCCGGCCAGGACCTGTTGCGGGCCCGATTCCTTTCCGCCCAGGGAGAGCACGGGAAGGCCCTCCGGCTCGGCCGGCAGGCCATGGCCGAATTGCAAACCCGGACGGACCGGAAAGCAGATGCCGCACAGCAAGACCGGGCCGGCCTCATTTGGGCCCGGCTGCTGCTGACGGCCGGCCACCTCAACGAAGCCAGGCGTCAATGTCGCATCCTGCCAGTTGCCTCCGATCCGGAGCTGGAATTGGAGCGGCTGGTCCTGCTCCAGCGGATTGCGATCGCAAGCGATAATCGAAGAATTGCAGCCGATATGCAGACGAAGGCTTTGGCCATGGCAGGCCGGGACGCGGGGGCCCTTATGCAGCTGGCTTCGCTTTCCCTTCGGGCCGGGTTGCCCGCTTGCGCCGAAAAGGCGGCCCGGCAGGCGATGGCGGCCGTGCCTGATTCCCTGCGGGCTCGGCTGCTGCTTGCCGAAGCGCTCGAGGAGAAAGACGATCTCCAGGCGGCCCTGGCCGCCGTGCAGGAGATCACGGCTCGTTACCCGGAACACCCTGCGGCCGTGGACTTGGAGGCGAAGCTCCTTTTCCGGACCGGCGATTTCGAAAAAGTGACGTCGATATGCGAGGCCGCCAATCCGGACGCGCCCTTTTTCCCCGAACTGCAACTGTTCCAAGGGCGGGCGTTGTGGCGTCAGCACCATTGGCAGAAGGCGCTGGCGGCTTACGAAGAGTATTTGACTCCTTCGGTGGACGAGCTGTTCGAGGAGGAAAGCGCGGCCCACGGGGTCTATTACCTTCCGGAGAAGCCGTCGCTCACGATCTGGCAACTGCTTTCCTACAAGAAATACGAGCCGTCCGCCTTCATCGATCGGGTGATGGCTCCCGGCCATGCCGCGGACAATAAGAGCCAGCGCAACCGGGACCTCAATGCGGTGGCCGCCCCTTTGTACGCCCGTTATCGGTGGCAGATGCGATTTTCCAACGAATTGGCGGCCCGCCGTTCGATCGTGCGCCGGGAATATTTCCTGGCCAAGGACCAGTTCGAATCCCTCCTGGAGAAGTATCCGGACGACGAGACGCTCATCTTCGATCTGGCCGGCCTTTACAGCCACTTCGGCGACTTGGGGCAGGAGGCGGTTCTTTATCGCCGGTTGAAGATGCTGAATCCCGATTTTCCCGGGTTGGCCGAGGCGGTCGAGCGCAACCGGCTCAAACGCCGGCCCCGCTTCCGGTTGGCGTATGATCGCCTGCTGGAGGAAGGATGGGATGGGTACAAGGCCATCCGCATGCAGGAGGGGAAGGCGGCCTTCTGGTATTCCCCCGCCCTCCAGCATGAAATCGACTTGATCACCTCCCGAATCCAGTACAAATCAACGGAAAACGACCAGACCCTTGGGGCCTCACGGGCGCTGCTCCTCTATCACACCGATTTCAATGACCACTTCTCTCTCAGATTGGGAGGCGGCGTGGAAGGTCTTGATGAAGGCTATCCCGACACCGGCCTTCTTGATTGCAAGGTGACCAGCAGGATAGGCGACAAGTGGCAGAGTTATTTTTCCTTCGTCCGCGACGTTACCAGCGACACCCTGGCCAGCCTCACCCGCAACATTGTTCGTCAGGATTTCCGTACCGGTCTCGGCATCGACATTCTGCCCCGCCTTTTGGTGGGGGCGGATTACTCCCATACTTATTTCTCAGACGACAATTTTACCAACGGTTACGACCTCTGGACCTCCTGCATTATCTTTCCCGAGCCCACTTTTTTGAAAGTGAGTTATACTTACGACTTCAAAGATTCACAGGAAGGCCCCCGGCCCGGCCCGCCCCTGGCCGACGGTTTTGCCGCCGGGGACCACCCTTACTGGGCGCCGGTCAACTACTGGGTGAGCCGGGTCAGTTTTTCTTTCAAGCACCTCCTTTCGCCTGAGACATTTGATCGGGGCATCCCTCGGTATTATACTTTGGGGTATTCGTTGGGCTACGATTCGAACGGCGACCCCCTTCAAACCTTCATGGGCGGTTTTTATCTCGAATTGAGCCCGCGGCTGCTCATAGAAACGGCGGCGGAGATCACCTCCTCCCATCCTTACCGGCAGTCCGGGCTCTCCCTTTCCGCCATTTACCGGTGGTAAGGTGCCTGCATCCTTTTGAGTGCGGATTTACAGCCCGGTGTTCCGGGTTGCCGGCGATGAGGCCTACTGACGTAAAAAAAAAAGAAAGGAGACCGGCATGGCAGCCGGCCGCCTGAATCCAAATGACGAGCAAGTGGTCACCTTGTGATCGGTGGCGATGCTAGAGATGATGTTTACCCTATCATTTTGCAGGAGGAAATGAACCGATGGTTGAGCGCATCCCCTTGTCCCAGGCTGGTTATGCCAAGCTCCGGGAGGAATTGACACGCCTGGAGAGGAAGGACAGAATCGAAGTGATCAAAGCGATCGAGGTAGCCCGGGGGCATGGGGATCTCAAAGAGAACGCCGAGTATCATGCCGCCAAGGAACGACAGGGCCATGTTGAAGGGCGGATCATGGAGCTTAAGGACAAGCTGGGTCGAGCCGAAGTGATCGACTGCTCAGCCGTTGACTGCGAACGAGTAGTCTTCGGAACGGTGGTCAGCCTGGTGGACCTCGGCACCGATGAGGAGGTCCGTTATCAGCTTCTGGGTCCGGATGAGGCCGACGTGCAGAGCGGCAGCATCTCGATCCTTTCGCCGCTGGGTAAGGCGATGATCGGCAAGTGCATCGGCGACGAGATCAAGGTGACGACCCCAAGGGGAATACGTGAGTTCGAAATTCTTGATATCACCCAACCGAAGGCAGCCTAAGCGAGCCTTTCGGGCACGGAGGGGTGCTGGTCCATTTCTTCTCGCACTTGATCGGTCAGCATGCCGGCAAGAAACAGTTCACTGACCTGCCGAGCGGCCTCCTCGAGGGAATAAGCGGGTTCGGGGGAAAGGACCCACAGCCGAGACATCTCGTCCAAAGCCCCGAAGAAGGCTCTCTTGGCGACCCCGGGCAGGATCTCCTTGCGAAAAAGTCCCTGCTCCTGGCCTTTGCGGATGATGGCCGAAATGATGTCGATGTATTCGATGAATTTGGTGTTGCGGTATTCCTTCATGAATTTGTTGCTTTGCCGCAACTCCATCTGCAGGACCTCTGCCAGTGCCTTCTTGTCCTTCAGCAGCTGTAGGTGATGCAGGGCGAAGATTTCAAGCATCTTCCGGGGATCCTTCTCTTTTTCCAACAACTGTTTGATCTGCAGAATGAGTTTGCCGATCTCGTCTTCGAACAACGAAATGAGAATGTCGAATTTGTTGTTGAAATAGAGATAGATGGTCCCGTCCGCCACTTGGGCCTCTTTGGCGATATCGGAGATCCGGGCGTTGAAAAAGCCTTTGCGGGCAAAGACGACGATGGCGGCCTGAATGATCTTTTGGTGCTTATCTGAAACTCTCATCAGCGCACACTTGGCAAGAACGACACGATTTCCAAAGATTTCGTGAAAACAGGAAGGACAAATCCGAACTGAAAAAAATGTATGAATACTCATT
>JARRJE010000048.1:0-9786 GCA_037379765.1 Deltaproteobacteria bacterium | reverse complement strand
CCGGCCTCGAACATATGGTTGAACAGATAAGCGAACCGGCCCTTCACCCCCCACAGATCCTGCAGGTCATTGCGGTAAACCCCGGACAGATAGCCAGAAATCCGTTTGGTTCTGATCTTTTCGATGCCGGCCTCGAAGACATTGGCATCGGAGAACTCCTCATAAATCTCCCTGGTATACCGGCCGAAGGCTTTCAGATCGGGGCGGATATTGTAATTCACCTCGCCCAGCGCCTGTTGGTATTGCTCGACGGCGAAAACCGAATAGATTGATTGCGCAGAAAATACCGGCATGGAATAGAGATACTCTCCCCGGAGGGTCCATTTGCCGGCCGGATGGATCTTCGCTCCCGCCAGCTCGTAGGTGAGCCGTTGGGAAATATTGTCGTATTGGGTTTCGTTATAAAGGTAGAGCATCCGCCAGTTGACGCTGCCGGTGATGCCGAACAACTCATGAGAGAGCAGCCCTTCATACCACTTGGTTAGATAGGAGAAGGTCAAGTCCAGATCGTTGAGGAAGCGCCCGCCGATCTGGGCGCCCCAGGTGGCATTTTTGAGGGAGTAGCCTTCGTAAAAGGTGACATCGCCGCCGCCGAATATGCTCAGGCGGTAATTGTCGAGAAAGCCGTAATCGACTCTCAGGCCATCCATCAGCGAGGCGCCGGCCGTGGTGGAAATGAACTGACGGCCCAAACGCATGTCGAGGTTGTCGGTCAGAAAGTTCTTTTTGTCGAAGTAGGCGAAATATAGCTCGCTCTTCGCCGCACCCGACCACTTGTCGGCCAGATCATCGCCGACCCGGCCATAAAAACGAAAATTGTACCCTTTGTTGGCCAGGTCGAGCGCATTGAACTGCAGGTACTGAAAAATTGGTACGACCGTGTCTCCTTCAGGATCGTCGAACCATTCCAATACGGTACTGGCGCGCCCCGATACCGAGGCCGCCATGGCATTACCCGCCGGCCAGGAGACTAGCGCGGCTAGGGCGAGTGCCAGGCCGTATGTAAGCCCCTCCCAAGCTTTCATGTTTTCTCCTTCCCCTTTTTCGAAAAACTTAAAGAAACGGGTCTTAAATGATCAAACAAACCCCTCCGTAGCTTTCATTTCTCCATCGATGTGAGTGATTGTCAGTAACAGCCATGTCTCAAGTGCCGATAACACTGTTCTCGGGCTTCCCAAAGCTTATGCCCCGGCCCGACAATTTTTTGTCGGATGTTGTGCCATCATGGCCTGCCGTGCTTTTCAAGTTGCTCTTATCCTTCCTGGAGAAGCAGCATGTCTCCCAACTCAGGTTCGTGATCGTGAGCTCTTCTATAGATCAAAGATTTCATAAGCCTGTGATAGGAAGAGGCGAGCGGTCGTGAGGGTCCAGGCCGTCTGGCATCGTTATTTTCTCTTCCTTTCCCTGGCCATGATCGCCCTGGCGGGGGGTACGGCCGGCTGGCTGAGCGCCGTTATTCTGGGCCTTCGCCTTACCCCGGCGGTTGCGACCGATGAACCGGCCAGGACCGCCAAAGTCGAAACCGCCGCCCGGCGGCCGCTGAAGGATTACCAGATTATTCTCGATCGCGATATCTTCGATTCCGAAGACCAGGGAGGAGGGGTTCTTGCCGAGACCGCCCCCGTGGTCACCGCCTCCCCGGCTGCCTCGCAGGCAAAGGCCCCTTCGGCTTCCAACACTCATCTGAACCTGACCCTTATCGGTACGGTCACCGCCGGGCCCGATTCGCTGGCGGTCATCACCAAGGGCAAGGAAACCGGCGTCTATCGTCTCAAGGAAGAGATCGGTGACGCCGTTCTCGAAGAAATCGGCCGCAATCACGTGATCCTGCTCCACCGCGACGGCAGCCGGGAAACTCTTTCCGTGACCGAATCCAGCCCCGGCCCGGTCGCTGCAGTGACGCACCGGGAGGCCGCGCCGAAGGCTGTGAGGTCGAACTCGAAGTCGGGCATCAAGGAAGTCGGCGAGAACAGATGGCTCATCCCCCGGGAGACTGCCGATCAGGCCCGGGGCAATATCAACGACCTGCTCAAGCAGGCACGCCTTGAGCCGCGCATCGTGGATGGACAAACCAAGGGATTTGTCGTGCGCATGATTCGCCCCGGTTCTTTTCTCGACCTGCTCGGTTTGAAGCGCCAGGATGTCGTGATGCAGATTAACAACGTGGCTCTCAACAGTCCCGAGCGAGCGCTGCAGATCATGCAGCAGCTGCGGGAAGCCCGTCACATCAGTGTGAGCCTCCTGCGCAACAACAAGCCGGTGACTTTTGAATATGAAATTGACTGATGGTCCTGCAATGGGCATCCACTTCGGCGGGAACGAGAAGACAATAAGTTACAGACGCGGCCCGTCGGCGGAGTACTTTTGTGAGGCCGACAAATTGATTGAATTACCGGCACAGCATGCCGATGAAAACATAACAAGCGAGACGCATCCGCTTCCGAGGATGTCAGCCAACGGTCATCGTAGCAACAGTTCACCAGGAGACTCAGTCTTGTCCATTCGATCTTTTTTCCTGATTGGCGTCGTGATGGTTTTGTTGGCCATCTCCGCTGGGCTCTGTCTTGCCAAAAACAAGCCGGCCGAGGAGGGACTCACCGTCGATTTCAAGGAAATCGAATTGCCGGATTTGATCCACACCATCAGCGAGCTCACCGGCAAGAATTTCGTTTTCGACGAGAAGGTGCGGGGCAAGGCCACCATCATTTCCCCCCGGCGAATGTCCATAAATGAGGCCTACCAGGTTTTTTTGAGCGTGCTCAGGGTCAAGGGATATGCAGTCGTACCGGAAGGTCCGGTTAACAAGATCGTTTCCACCATGAACGCCAAGGAGTTTGATCTGCCTGGCGTGGCCGCGTACGGTAAAAGGACCCCTGGTGAGCAGTATGTGACCCGCCTCGTGCCCTTGAAGAACATCAATGCCGGTGAGATCGCCACTTCGGTGCTCGCTCCCCTGGTTCCTAAAACGACCAAGATCGTGGCCTACGATCCGACCAACACCTTGATCATCTCCGACACCGCTGCCAACATCGAGGGACTGGTTCAAATCTTGAAAAAACTCGATGTGCCCGACAATGACGAGAACCTGGAGGTGATCCAACTCGAGTACGCCAATGCCGAAGAAGTCGCAAAAGTGATGACGCAGCTCCTTTCCCAGAAGAGAGCGACCGCCCCTCGCCGCCGGGGCCGGAGGGTGGCGACCGCCGACGGGGATCAGGATAAGGTCATTCCCTTCCGACCGACCAACATGCTGGTGGTGATGGCCGGCGACCAGGAAATTAAAATGATCAAAGATATTGCCGCCCGTCTCGATCAGAAACCGTCCCAGGATCGTTCCGGGCTGCAAGTCTATTATCTGGAGAACGCCGATGCCGAAACTCTTGCCGGCACTCTTAATGAAATCCTGACTGGCATGAAAAAAGTGGAAGGCACCAAAGGCGCTGCCGCCAAGCCGGGCATGCCGCCCCCCCAGCCGGGCTCCTTCCAGACCGTGACCATCACCGCCGACAAGCCCACCAACTCCCTGATCATCAACAGCACCCCGGAGGATTATGACAGGGTGCGCGACATTATCCGCAAGCTCGACATCAAGCGCAAACAGGTCTATGTGGAGGCCTTGATTCTCGAGTTGTCCATGGATGACACCTTAAAAATAGGGTCTTCCCTGCAAGGTGTCATTAAGGACGGGGATGACAGCGTGGTGTTCGGCCGGACCGACCTGGACAGCAACAGTCTGCAGTCAGCAGCCTTCCAAAACCCCTCCAGTCTGCTTACCACCACCATCAACGGCATTCTTCTGGGAGGGATTTTCAACCCGGTCACGGTCATCGGGCCGGATGGAAATCCGATAACGGTGCCGGCTCTTTCCGCCCTCATTGACCTGTCCAAGCAGGACAACGGCATCGATATCCTCTCCGCCCCCCGGTTGCTGACATCGGACAATGAAGAGGCGGAGATTGTGGTCGGCCAGAACGTGCCCATCATCACCTCGCGGCTGACCAATGCGGTGGGCACCGCTACCAGTGCCGAAAGTACCGGTCTGGCGACCAGCGTGGCGGTGGAGCGCAAGGACGTAGCCCTTGACCTCAAGTTTGTCCCCCAGATCACCGAAGGTGACTTGGTCCGGCTGAACATCTCTCAGGAAATCACCGACCTTGCGCCATCCAACGTGGGCAATGTCGATCAGGTGGGCCCCACCTTCACCACGAGAAAGCTGCATAATACGGTGGTGGCCAAAAACGGCAGGACGGTGGTGCTCGGCGGCCTGATCAGCTCGACCGTCCAGGACGTCGTCACCAAGGTGCCGCTGCTGGGGGACATCCCTGTTCTCGGCTGGTTGTTTAAAAGAAAGAAAACCGGGGAGGTGAAAAGAAATCTGCTGATCTTCATCACGCCGCATATCATCAAGAATGCCTCCGATCTTGCGCAGGTCACCAGCAAGGCCAGGCAGGAAATGTCGGACTTCAAGGGTACCGACATGCGGGAACCCGCCAACCGGAAATCCTGGACTCAGAAGGAGATCCAGACTGATCCTGCCCCTCCTGTTCCCGCTGTCGCAAACTGATTTTCGATATCTATGGCGAACTGGAAACGAATCGGCGAAATCCTGCGGGAAGATGCCGGGCTCACCGAGGCCGTCCTGAGCGAGGCCCTTGCCCTCCAGGAGCAAAACGGCAAACGGCTCGGGACGATCCTGCTGGAGAAGAAAGCAATTAGCGCCGAGCAGCTGGCCCGGGCCCTTGCTCGCCAGCTGAATCTTCCCTTTCTGGAATCGATCTCCCTCAAGGAAACCGATCCGAGCCTCCTCGATGTGGTGCCGATCGGCTATGCCAAAGATCACCGGATTTTCCCCTTGCGTCGAGACGAGAGCGGCATCATCCTCGCCGTGGCCGATCCTTTTGCCAGCCAAGCCTTTAACGACTTGGTCTCGCTCACCGGCGAAGTCGTAACTCCCGTGGTCGCCTCGCCAAAGGAGATCCTGCGGGCCATCAATCAGGCCTATGAGAGCAGGGTGGGAGAAACCGACGAGATCATGGCGGATTTCAGCAGCGGGGGAACCGAGGAGCTGCAAGACTCGTTCGAGCCCGCCGATCTTCTTGACACCTCGGATGAAGCCCCCATCATCCGCTTTGTCAATAGCATGGTCACCCAGGCCTACCGCGAGCGGGCCAGCGACATCCATATCGAGCCCTTCGAAAACGAGTTGGTCATCCGCTACCGCATCGACGGTATCCTCTATGAGGTGTTCAAGCCGCCGGCCAAGGCCCAGGCAAGCATCATCTCGCGCATCAAAGTCATGTCCAACCTCGACATTGCCGAAAAACGTCTTCCCCAGGACGGACGTTTTCGCGTCCGCATCGCCGGCAAGGATATGGACGTTCGGGTCTCGACACTGCCCACCTCCTTTGGTGAACGCGTGGTCATGCGCCTGCTCGACCGGGGCGTTAGCGTCCTGACCCTCGAAGACATCGGCATGGAGGCGGACTTGCTCCGGCAGATCAACCGGATGATTCACAAGAGCCACGGCATCTTTCTGGTGACCGGACCTACCGGCTCCGGGAAGACCACCACCCTGTACGCCGCCCTTTCCCGCCTCAATACGCCGGAAAAAAACATCATCACCGTCGAAGACCCGATTGAATACCAACTCGCCGGCGTCGGCCAGATCCAGGTCAACCCCAAGATCAACCTGACTTTTGCCAACGGCCTGCGATCGATCCTGCGCCAAGATCCCGATATCATTATGGTGGGTGAGATCCGGGACAGAGAGACAGCGGAGATCGCGGTGCAGGCGGCACTGACCGGTCATCTGGTTTTCTCTACGCTCCATACCAATGACGCGGCCGGGGCGCTCACCCGCCTGGTCGAGATGGGGATCGAGCCCTTTCTTGCCGCCTCTTCCGTGGTGGGGATTATGGCCCAACGTCTCGTGCGGACCATCTGCCCCCGCTGCCGGGAAAGTTACCGGCCGACCCCCGAGATGCTCAAGGAGATGGGGCTCGGCGAGGCGCTGGCGAGCGATCAGGTCGTTTACCGCGGCCAGGGCTGCGAACACTGCATGCAGATCGGGTATCGCGGCCGTACGGGGATCTACGAGTTGCTCGCCGTCGATGATGCAATCCGGGAGTTGGTTTTGCGTAAAAGCGACTCCCCGGCCATCAAGAGCGCCGCCATGAACAACGGCATGATCCCCTTGCGCGAGGCAGGCTTGGCGCAGGCCATGAACGGCCGGACCTCGCTCGAAGAGATCATGCGGGTGACCCAAGAAGAACTGTAAAGTGCTGAGTGCTGGGGAAAGGCGGCCAGCAAGAGGAATCCAAAACCCGGCACCAGCACTCAGAACTCAGCACTGGAGACAAGGTGCCACTTTACGAGTATTCCGGGTATAATGCCGCCGGCCGCAAGGTTTCGGGGGTGATCGAAGGCAGCGGCCAGCGGACTGCCTTGCAGCAGCTTAAGCTTCAAGGCATCACCGCCACCCAGTTGGTGCCCCAGACGACTGCGGGCCACAGCCGTCCCGGCCTGCAGCTGTTCCAGCAGGAGCGCCGGGTGCCGGTGAGGGAGCTGGCGGCGGCCACCCGGCAGCTCGCCGCCCTGCTTGGGGCCGGCATACCCCTTGTTGAGGCCCTGGCGACGATCGCCGGCCAGCAGGAGCGGCCCTATTTTGCCAAGGCCCTCAACCAGATCCGTGAAGAGCTGATCCAGGGGCAATCATTCGCCCAGGGGCTAGCCCAACATCCCCGGATTTTCTCCGAGCTGTTCGTGAATATGGTGCAGGTGGGGGAAAGCAGCGGCACCCTCGATCAGGTGATGCATCGCCTGGCAGACTTTCTCGAAGAACAGGACCAACTCAAGTCCCGCATCCAGTCGGCCTTGGCCTATCCCATTCTGATGGCCTTGATCGGTTCCGGGGTGCTTGTTTTTCTCATGACCTTCGTGGTGCCCAAGATCACGCAGATGGTCGAGGACATGGGGAGGGTCCTCCCCCTTCCCACCCGGCTTCTGATCGGGTTGAGCCACTTCTTATCCGCTACCTGGTGGGTTTTCCTGCTGGTCGCGGCGCTCGGCGTTTGGGCGGGGCGGCGATATCTGCGGACGGATCGGGGTCGCTGGCAGCTCGATCGCACCAAGCTGAGGCTGCCTCTCATCGGTAAGCTGAATCTGCTGCTTTTGACCGCCCGCTTCACCCGGACCCTGGCCACGCTGCTGCGCAGCGGCGTAACTTTGCTGGCGGCCCTCGAGATCGTGCACAATCTCATTTCCAATCGGGTCATCAAGAAGACCATCGAGGAGACCATCAGGGCGGTGAGGGAGGGCGAGGGCCTTGCTCCGCCCTTGCAGCGTGCCGGCGTCTTTCCGAAGATGGTACCGCAAATGGCGGCAGTAGGGGAAAAAAGCGGTGAGCTCGAAGAGATGATGCTCAAGGTGGCAGATGTCTACGAGCGTCAGGTCGATTCGACCATCAACACGCTGCTTTCCCTGCTCGAACCGCTGATGATCCTGATGATGGGGGCAGTGGTCGGTTTCATCATCATGGCCATTCTGCTCCCTATTTATCAGGCCAGTCAAGGCATCTCCTGATGGGTAAACGTCCACAGGCACCGAATCTGCTTTGTCAGCGACCTGTTCGCGTACCTCAAGTACAGTCTCACAGCTCGCTTTGTCGGCACTGCTGCCGACGGGCCACCTCAGTTGCCCTTGCCTTGGACGGGGGACCCGGGCGGTCATGCCATTCCTCACGCATGGCAAAATTTTTGCGCATCTCCGGCACCTGTGAACGTTTACAAAATTCGGGAGGGGCTTCTTTTTCAAGAGCTTCCAACTACGGAAGGCGGGGTTGATGCTCTTGAGAGCCGGGAACGACAGGGGGTTCACCCTGGCCGAGTTGGCGGTCGTCACCTTTATTATCGGCCTGATGCTCGTTCTGGGGCTTCCTCTCCTCGGCAAGACCGGGGATTCCGATCTGCGGACTGCCGGCCGCAGGGTATCGGGAACCATCAAGTATTTTTACAATCAGGCGATTCTGGACAAGTTGAGCTACCGGCTCACTTTCGATCTGGACCATGGTCTGTATCTCATCGACCGCCAGGAGGAAAATGGCGAATGGAAGCCTCTGCCGGACCGGTGGCGGGAAGCCAGGCTGCCGGACTCTGTGACAATCAAGGACATCGATGTCAAGGGAAAGGGAGACGTCACCAAGGGAACGGTCGCCATCCAGATTTACCCCGTTGGCTGGATCGACGAGGCGGTTTTGCACTTGCAGGAAGATGACTACCGGATCACCATGCGCATTTCTCCCCTGACCGGCACGACCGAGTTTTATGATGGCTTCCGTGATTTCCGCTGAAAAGGCCTTTACCCTGCTCGAGGTGATGATCGCGTTGGCCGTGGCGGCGATTGCTTTGGTTTCTCTGCTCTTTCTGGGAAATCGTACCATCGAGCTGGAGTCCGAGCAGCGTGCGGTAACCATGGCCACCATGCTGGCCCAGCGAAAGATGACGGAAGTTGAAACTTTGTACCGCCTGCATCAGGCCTCGGAAATTACCAACGAAGGAGTGTTTGCCGAACCCTTTGAGCGATACCGGTGGAATATCACATTCAATGATACCGTGCTCCCGGCGGTGCTGCAGGTGACCGTCTCGGTGCTCTGGGGAGCCAGAGAAAAAATGCAGAAGGTCGATCTGGTTTCTTTCGTGTTGCGCGATGGGGGATAAGGTGAAAGGCCCGAGGCCCGAGGCGATAGGCAAAAGGCCCGAGGCCCGAGGCGCAAGGGATCAGAGAATCGACTTCCTCGGGTGCTGGCGGGCAGCCCGGGAGTCTGATTGTCTTTCCAGGGCTTGTAGCGGGCCAAGATCAGGATTCACCCTGCTTGAGGTCCTCGTGGCCTTGGCGGTGACCGCCATCGTGCTCACCATGATTTACGGGATGGCCGGCAAGATGAGCGGGGCCAAGAAGGAGCTGGAACAGGAGGCGGAAGGATACCACCAGGCCAGGATGCTGTTCGATCGCATGTCGAGGGAAATCCGCAGCATCTATTTCCCGGCGGGCGCTCGAGACGCTATTTTTCGAGGAGGAAAGGATGAGTACGGACATTTTTTCCTCGAGCTCACCACATCAGTCGTTTCGCCCACCTTGCCGAAGTCTTCAGGGCAGGCGCAGGTCCGCTACGAGCTGCAGGATGATCCGAGCAACTCTTCGGGGTTGCTCTCCCTGGTGCGGGACGAGAAGTCGCTCCTGCCGGGAGGCGAAGCAGGTGGAATGGAGTACCGACTGTCGAGCGGCATTAATGCATTCCGCCTGCGTTTCTTCGATGGCAGCAACTGGGTGGAGGAATGGGACGCGGCCGCGCGCGGAAACCTCCCGCAATTTGTTGAGGTCTATATCGAGATCGAAATAGGGAACAAGCGGCTGCCCTTCATGACGGCAGTCGAAATCCCCCAATCGTAAACGCGCACAGGCACCGCATCTGCTTTGTCATCGGCCTGCTCGCGTACTCGGGTACAGCTCGCAAGCCTCTTCCTCGCATTTGCGGCACCTGTGAGCGTTTACGAAATCGAGGCGGATTGGAGTATATATTGGAAGCTCGGGAGAAATATGAGCAGATTTCCGGTGAGTCATGGAAAGGGATGGCATTGCTGCTTGCGGTTATGGTGGTGAAGGATATTTTCCCGACCGCTTTGGCGTTCGACCTTCTCGCGTACTTGGGTACAGCTCGCAAGGCCTCTTCCTCGCATCTGCGGCAACCTGTGAGCATTTACGAAATGGAGGCAAACTTGAGTATTTACT
>JARRJE010000047.1:0-8670 GCA_037379765.1 Deltaproteobacteria bacterium | reverse complement strand
CGGGGGTTAACGGCGTCCTTGGTTCCACTCTCGGTGCCGCCGGCGTCAACATCAATCAGATGCTGGTCGGCCGGGAGACGGAGCAGGGACGCAACGTCATCCTGCTCAGTACGGATGTTCTGGTTTCGAACGAGTTGCTGCAGCAAGTCCGCGAACTGCCGGAGATCAAGGCCGCTATGGTGCTGGATCTCCCCTGACCCGTGTCTACTGGGCGGGAGTACCTCGAAAACTCGGGCTGTTCTTCTCGTCAAGGCGTCAAGGTTGTACTTTTCGGAAGGAATTTGCTACCATTGGCTTTGGCGTGATTCGGATACTTTCAGCAATACCCTTCTGCTTTGTCGGCATTGCTGGTGCAACGCTGACGCTTATCGACTCTTAACGGGTGGGGAGCGTGTCGGTAGTAGTTGGCTGGCAATTTCATTGGCCTGTCGTTTTTTGCCACTGGCAAATGGTACAGATTGATTCCGAAAAGCTGAGCCGAGTTGAGTGAGGTTCCATGGAAGAAATCAACAAGAATGAGCAGCCCTGCCCCGAAGGGCAAGTTCGAAGAGACGGCAAATGCGTCATGCCCGAGGTGACCTTTAACGCCTTTATCATCTCCTTGAATACCTCGGCACTCTACCATCTGGGCGAGATCGGCGCGCCGGATTCCGGCGAAAAGAACAGAGACTTGGTGTTGGCCAAACATACAATAGATACCCTGAAGCTGATCCAGGAGAAGACCCGGGGTAACCTCGCTCAGGAAGAAGAAGAGCTGTTGAGCAATATTCTGTATGATTTAAAACTCCGGTACGTCAAGGCCAAGGATTGAGGGATGGACGTACAGGGAGGACGGGGGCAAAAGCTGAAGGCCCTTCACCTCCCCAAAACGGGGTTTATCTGCCTGGCTCCGCCTTTTCCGGCGGGAGCCGGGCTTTTTTCATTTATGTAACTATCGAGGGGATAAAGGCCCCACACATTCAGCTTGTGCCCGTCTCAAAGCGATCACAGGTTGTCGTCGATGTCCCCTAGCAGAAGCGATCACCCCTTCAGCATGTGCTGATTTCTTTGCTCGCGGCCAGATGAGGTGCCCGTAAATGCTTTTCCACTTATGATCCATGGAACAGACCGACCCGACGGCCGTCGTCATCGAGGCCCCTGCTAAGATCAATCTCTTCCTGCGGGTGATCGCCCGGCGCCCGGACGGATATCACGATCTCGACACCGTCATGCAGAAGCTGGCTCTGGCCGATCGACTTGAATTGCGGCTGGCGGCTGGGAGGGTCCGTTTGGTATGCCCCGATTCGGCGCTGCCCGAGGACGAAGGCAATTTGGCCTATCGGGCTGCGATTCTTTTTTTGGAACGGGCTGGAATCCAAGAAGGGGTGGAGATCGTCCTCCGCAAGAAGATCCCGATCGCCGGGGGACTGGGAGGCGGCAGCAGCGACGCCGCTGCCGTCCTTCGCGGCCTCAATCGGTTATTTTCCCCTGGCATGTCCATGAAAACCCTGCTGGAGCTGGCTATCCGTCTGGGTGCCGATGTCCCTTTTTTCGTGGCCGAGGAGAACTCAGTCCGGGCGACCGGCATCGGCGAACGACTCCGACCTGCCCCGCCCCTCCAATCCTGCCGAGTGCTGCTGGTCAATCCCGGCTTTCCCGTTTCGACCCGCTGGGTGTACGAGAATTTAGCGTTGACAAGGCAGATCAATCCTTATATGTTAGGCCGCGACCAAGTTCACGATAACTATTCTGAATTCCAGGCTTCCGGCGAATTGCTGACAGCCCGCAACGATCTCGAAGCGGTTACCATTGGTCGATTCCCGGAACTCAGCGAGATCAAAAAGAATCTTCTGGAGGCTGGTGCCAGCGTTGCCTTAATGTCCGGAAGCGGCCCCACTGTATTCGGGCTGTTTCGGGAGGAAGCGTCTGCTGCCGCCTGTTATACTGCGTTCGCGCGGCGTTATCCTGAAAATGTGTTCCTCACCGAACCGCGCCATGTGCTATAAAAACTCTATTGGGGCGTCGTCAAGCGGTAAGACACAAGACTTTGACTCTTGCATTCGCAGGTTCGAATCCTGCCGCCCCAGCCATTTTTCTTTGCATGTGGCGTCATCTTCGGATTCGATCGTAACTGATACACAGATGCCAATCCATTGACGCCATGATGAATGAAATGAAGATCTTCACCGGCAATGCCAATCCGGAAATGGCCAAGGACATTTGCCGTTACCTGAATATGTCCCTTTCCAATGCCGAGGTCCGCAGATTTTGCGACGGCGAGATCTTCATTGAAATCCGCGAAAACGTGCGCGGTCGCGACATCTTCGTAGTCCAGCCGACCTGTCCGCCGGTGAATGATCATCTGATGGAGTTGGTAATTATGGTGGATGCCCTGCGCCGGGCCTCTGCCAGACGGATCACTGCGGTGATTCCTTATTACGGCTATGCCAGGCAGGACCGGAAGGTGGCTCCCCGTGTGCCCATCACAGCCAAAGTGGTTGCTGAAATGCTCATGGTGGTGGGTGTGAGGCGGGTGCTGACCATGGATCTGCACGCTGGTCAGATTCAAGGTTTCTTCAATATTCCGGTGGACAACCTTTTTGCCGCCCCGGTGTTGTTGAAATATATTGCTGCGCAGTTCAAGAATGATCTGGTGATGGTCTCCCCCGATGCCGGCGGCGTCGAGCGGACCCGGGCCTTTGCCAAACGGCTGAATTCAGGCCTGGCCATCATCGACAAGCGCCGGGAGCGTGCCAACGAATCCGAGGCCATGAACGTGATCGGCGACGTTCGTGGAAAAACAGCCATTCTACTCGATGATAGGGTGGATACGGCCGGCACGCTGTGTGCGGCGGGCAACATCCTTATGAAGGCTGGGGCCAAAGAGGTACATGCCTGTTGCTCGCACGGGGTGCTCTCCGGCCCGGCCATCAGCCGCATCGAGGAGTCCCAGATCAAGAACCTGGTCATCACCAACACCATTCCTCTGGGTGAAACAGCCCGGCAGTGCAAAAAGATCAAGGTGCTGTCTGTGTCTGAGCTGCTGGGGGAGGCAATCCAGCGAATCCATTCAGAAGATTCGGTCAGTTCTCTATTCATTTAAAGAGAGCGGGCCGCCAGAGATCATACTTATCGCGATTTTTTTCGTTTTGACTACATGTCATTGGAGGGCGGAATAGATGTTACAGTTTGATTTAAGCGCCAATGTGCGCCAGACAATTGGAAAAGGCGCGGCTCGGGAGCTGCGGCGGAGCGGCAAGACGCCGGCTATTCTTTACGGCCCGGAAACCGAGCCCGTCAAACTCGAGCTCGATACCAAAAGC
Organism: Deltaproteobacteria bacterium; assembly: GCA_037379765.1. Classification (GTDB taxonomy): domain Bacteria; phylum Desulfobacterota; class Desulfobulbia; order Desulfobulbales; family UBA5123; genus JAJYKH01. The sequence goes on along the minus strand of JARRJE010000047.1, from coordinate 5,368 downwards.
ATGACTAAAGTGCTCCTGAATATTCAACGCCGCAATGCCGTGATCAATCTCGGTATCAAAGGCAAAAAAGGCAAACGGCATGTCCTGGTCAAGGAAGTCCAAGCCAATCCGATCAAAGATACCTTGCGTCACGCCGATTTTTATGAGATTTCCCTTGAAACACAAATGGCGCTGGAGGTACCCCTTCAATATAAGGGTAAGGCTCGAGGCGTTGACATGGGTGGCGATCTGGTGATCTCTCGGAATGCGATTACCTTGCAGGGCAAGATTCTCGACATCCCGGACAGCATTGAAGTAGACGTCACCTCACTCGATCCGGGTGACGCCATCACTTGCGGCCAGCTGGCGATTCCGGGCAACGTCAGCATGCTTGACGACGCGGAGGCAGTCTGCGCCTCTGTCACCTCGGTGGGCGTCTAAAAAAACTTCCCAATTTAAGAGAAACCGAAAGCCGGAATAGTGATTTCCGGCTTTTTTCGTTGTTTATCAGGAGAGAGCGTTTTTGCATCTGGTGGCGGGACTCGGAAATCCGGGGAGCAAATATGAATCGACCCGGCATAATATCGGGTTCCTGGCGCTCGATTATCTGGCTCGCCGGCACGATTGCTCCTTCGCTGATTCCAAGTGGCAGGCTCTTTGCTGCAAGACTCTGCTCTGGGGCAAGCCGGCGCTGCTTCTCAAGCCGCAGACATACATGAATGAGAGCGGCAGGGCAGTGGCCCCCATCGCCTCCTTCTTCAAGATTCCCCCTGAAAAGATCATTGTCGTTCATGACGAGCTGGATTTGCCCCTTGGCCGAGTGAAAATCGTCATCGACAGGGGAGCAGGCGGTCATAATGGTATCCGCTCCATCATCGCCGAACTGGGCACCAAGCATTTTTGCCGAATCCGGGCCGGGATTGGCCGTCCCGAACCACCGCTTTCCGTCACCCATTTCGTGCTGACTTCCTTCGCTCCCCACGAAGAATCGCTTGTGGCTGAGGAGATGGAATTGATCGCCGAGGCCATCCGGCTTATTCTTGAAACCGGTGTGACCGGCGCCATGAACCGCATCAACGCCGGGTCGTAATCCGTTCTTGTCAATCAGAATTCTCTTCTCCTTTCATGAAATGATTCTCCTACCGTGAGTCGCCTTTGAGAAAACGGCAAGTTGTGGTATAATCCGCTTCAGCCGTTTTTTCTCATCACCAGCCAATTCTTGCCCGCTGCACCATGAACCGGAATTCTTCGTTTTCGGCGGACAGTCGTAATCTGATCAGAAGGGGGCTTCATCATGTTTAAAGCAGGGGACATGGCCGTTTATCCCGCCCACGGTGTAGGAATTATCGAAGCGGTGGAAAAACGGACCATCGGCGACTGCAAGCAATCTTTTTACGTTATGCGTATCGTCGACTCCAACATGGTGATCATGATCCCCACCGCCAACAGCGATAGTGTTGGCCTGCGTGCCATCATTTCTGCAGATGAAGCGGACAAGGTCTATGAGATCCTTCGTCAGCGCGAGGTGGATATCGAGTCGCAGCCCTGGAATCAGCGCTACCGTGAATACATGGAGAAGATCAAGACCGGCTCGGTTTTCGAAATTGCCGCAGTGTTGCGAGATCTCTATTTGCTGCGCGTAGACAAGACCCTTTCCTTCGGCGAACGCAAAATGATGGATACTGCCCGTAACCTTCTGATCAAGGAGCTCGCCATTGCCCACGAGATTGAAGAGGAACAAACAGCCCAGGAGATCGAGCAGATCTTCGCCGAGCTCAAGATCACGCCGGACACTCCCTGATCTCAACAGGCATTGGTCCTTGCTTCTGCCAGGATTCTCTTCTTCGCTTCCCGCCGCTCAAGCCTGTTCTTTTCTTGCCTTATACGACTTCATCGTGGAATAAATAATATTTATTCATAATTTTTCTCTCGCTTTTCGTAAATGCAGTGGCAGTATTGCGAGAACATGATCAAACCTGACGAAAAGAAAGGGGAGGCTGAGTGCTTCCGGTTCGAGGTCCAGCCCCAGACGGCAGGACAACGACTCGATTCTTATCTTGCCCAGCGGGAGCTGCAGCCGGGATTGACTCGCTCGATGATGCAGCAGCTTATCCGGGCCGGACATGTTCTGGTTGCGGGACAGAAGCGCAAGAGCAGCTACAGGATTCAGGCTGGCGATCTGATCGAGGTGTGCCCGCCACCGCCCAAGCCTTCCGCCCTAGTGCCCGAAGAGGTTCCCTTCCAGATCCTATACGATGATGAGCATCTGGCAGTGATCGTGAAACCTCCCGGTGTGGTGGTGCACCCCGCCTGCGGCAACGAGACCGGCACCCTGGTCCACGGCCTGCTTTTTCGCTGCGCCAACCTCTCCGGCATCAGCGGCGAGCAGCGACCGGGGATTGTTCACCGTCTGGACAAGGACACCTCCGGAGTTATGGTAATCGCCAAAAACGACCACTCCCACCAGGCTCTCAGCACCCAATTCAAGGAGCGGCGGGTTGAAAAAATCTACCGGGCTCTGGTGGAGGGCCGGATGGAAGCCACAAGCGGTCGCATTGATCTGCCCATCGGCCGCCATCCTGTGCAGAGAAATAAAATGGCCGTGCTGCCGGCCGGCCGTTTGGCAGTGACTAATTGGCATGTGCTGGAAGAGTTCGCGGATTCTACCTACCTCGAAATCCGGCTCGAAACCGGACGCACTCATCAGATCAGGGTCCATCTCGCCCATATCGGTCACCCAGTAATCGGCGATCCGCTCTATGGCCACAAAAAGTTAAAGAATTCACACCGCCAGTGCTTGCACGCTCATCAATTAAGCTTTTTCCATCCCGCCAGCGGCGAACGGTTGACCTTTCTGGCCCCCTTGTGGCCGGATATGGAAGGAATCCTCGCTCGCCTGCGGGATAGCGCCGCCGAAAGGGAGACGGATGCCAGGAATCGCTAGCGTCATTCAACAGCCGGTGATCGGCATTACCGGCGGCATGGGCTCGGGAAAAAGTGTGGTGGCCCGCTATTTGTACCGCCGTTTCGGAGGTGCTCTTATCGATGCTGATGCGGTCTGCCGTGAATTGATGGAGCCGGGGGCGACAGGCTGGGATGCCTTCCGGTCGGCCTTCGGTGCTGAGTATCTCAATCCTGATCAGAGCATCAACCGCCCTTTGTTGCGGCGAGTTATTTTTTTGGAGGAAGAGAAGCGACGGCGGCTCGAATCTCTGCTGCATCCTCTGGCCAAGAAAGAGATCGTCAGGCGAATAGGCGAGGCCCGAGCGGATTTGTTTCTGATCGAAGTTCCCTTACTGTGATAGGCGGGATGGGACCGGGAGATGGACAGGATCAATGTGGTCTACGCCGATCACGCGAGCTGCCGCATACGGCTGATGAAGCGTGATCGGATGAACGCCGCTGACGCGGCGGTCGCCATGGCGACCCAATGGCCATTGGCCGCCAAGGCGCTTCAAGCAGACCATGTTATCGACAACAGCGGTAACTGGGCTGCCACCTGCCTGCAGATCCTGCACCTGGGTGAACTCTTGTGGCAATTGGCTGGAAAGGAAGAGCACATTCGCCCTTCCTGCGCTTGTGCTGAGGCCAAGTAGTAATGAGATCGGAAGAAAAAATGTCTTGACAGGTGTAGGTGGAGGGCATATCATTTGCCTAGATCTTCGGATCGTCTCTCCCTTTCCCCTTCCCCCAAGAAAGGTCAGATATAGAGTTAAAAATCCGGTTATTAGCAGATTGCCTAAGAGATTTCCTCTAATTTTCGCAAGTTGTTTGCAAACCCTTATCACCGACTGATTGCATTTTGCATAGTGCAAGATAAATACAAGGTGCTTCCTTGTCCGGAGCAGAAGATTCCTTAGTTTAAACTCTTGCATACCGTACACCGATGCGGTATAGGGCTAGACAATCAATACCTGTCTCCCTCTTCTTCCCTGTAGAGAGCTAAAATCACAATTAATGTACCTCCTGGTTCGCCCCTGGACCGCATGCAGGCGGCGAGCTGAACTCATACCCCGAATAGGTGAAAACCATTTGCAGCAAGGAGATTCCGTTCAATGAATTTGGGTGAGCTGAAACTGAAGAAAATAAGCGAGCTGACCAAACTTGCCAAAGAATATAATGTGGAAGGCATTGCCGGGTTGCGCAAGCAGGAGTTGATCTTCGCCATCCTCAAGGCGCATGCCAAAGAATCGGAGAGAAATGGCAACGTTAGGGGCAGCGGCGTTCTGGAAGTGCTCCCGGACGGGTTCGGTTTTCTTCGGGCGCCCGACTATAATTATTTGCCAGGGCCGGATGACATCTATGTCTCCCCCTCACAAATCCGGCGCCTCAATCTTCGTACCGGCGATGTAGTGGAAGGTCAGGTCCGTTCCCCCAAGGAAGGCGAGCGCTACTTTGCCCTTCTGAAGGTGGACAGTATCAATTTCGAGCCACCCGAGGTCGCCCGCGATAAAACTCTTTTTGACAACCTTACGCCGCTTCATCCCAACGAGCGCATTCGGCTGGAACGTCAGCGGGACAATTATTCCATGCGGATCATGGATATCATCTCACCGATCGGCAAAGGCCAGCGCGGTCTGATCGTCGCTCCCCCGCGAACCGGCAAGACTGTCCTCATCAAGGACATCGCCAACAGCATCACCAAAAACCATAAGGAAGTCATCCTCATCGTGCTGCTCATCGACGAGCGACCCGAAGAGGTGACCGATATGGCCCGCAGCGTTAATGCAGAGGTCATCAGCTCCACGTTCGACGAGCCGCCCCAACGCCACATTCAGGTGGCCGAGATGGTTCTGGAAAAGGCCAGGCGGCTGGTGGAGCATAGACGGGACGTGGTGATTCTGCTCGACAGCATCACTCGCTTAGCCCGGGCTTATAACACGGTGGTTCCGCCCAGCGGCAAGATCCTTTCCGGCGGCGTCGATTCTAACGCTCTGCATCGGCCCAAACGCTTTTTCGGCGCGGCCCGCAACATCGAAGAAGGCGGAAGCCTGACCATTATCGCTTCGGCCCTCATTGAGACCGGCAGCCGCATGGATGAGGTGATCTTCGAGGAGTTCAAGGGGACCGGCAATATGGAAATCGTCCTGGATCGAAAACTGGCGGAACGTCGGATTTTCCCTGCCATCGACATCAACCGGTCCGGCACCCGAAAAGAAGAGTTGCTCCTGAGCCCGGATGAGCTGAACCGGGTCTGGATCCTCCGCAAACTGCTCTCCCCTCTCAATCCGGTGGATGCCATGGAGTTCTTTCTTGATAAGATCAAGGGTACACGAAGCAACATGGATTTATTACACAAATAAACAACCTCTGGCTCAACAATTGGTTCTTGCTCACCAGTGGCGACTTTAAGAAAAAACACTACAACACCATGACTGTGGCATGGGGC
>JARRJE010000046.1:0-8770 GCA_037379765.1 Deltaproteobacteria bacterium | reverse complement strand
GCAAGGGTTATTTCGAAATCCTGCGCAACAAGCTCAACTGGGGCGGTTGCCCGGAAAACTATTACCATAACCACGGTTAAGCTGCTTCCGCGGCGTCCTCGATCGCAATGCTCCTAAATAAAGTAGCTGCCGGAGCTTTCAAACTGCTTGTCGGCAACTTTCAGGGATACTCGGCGGGTGGGCGCGGGTGATTCATGTCAAAGCCTTTTCCAGGGAACTCCCCCCTCAGCGAGCGAATCTCACTCCTCTTCGGAAGTCAGCTTCTCTTTTTCCCGCTGGATGGCCTCCCTGCCGGCTTCAATGGCCGAGCTCAGGGCCTTTTTCTTTTCATCCAGATATTCGCGGCCCTGGTTGGCCATTTCCGTTCCCCGGCTGATCATTTCCTTGCCGCGTTCGATCATATTCCGGCCGCGTTCGATCGTATCTTCGCTGCGGCCCCGGATTTCATCCACCGCCCGATCCTTGAAGTCGGTGCCGTACTCCGTGATCATTTCGCGGGTTTCGCGGCCTGAACGGGGTGCCAGCAGCAGAGCGATCGCTGCACCGATGGCGGTTCCGGTAAGAAAGGACAATACGGCTACTCCGGAGCTGCAGCTTTCTTCCTTGTGATGCATATGCTTACCTCCTTTAGTAGTTCCTGCCCGGTTTGGTGAAGAAATGAAGAAAGGCTCTGATCCCAGCGCCAAGACCACCGATTTCCGCGGCCATGGGCACGACAGCCTTCCTGATGATTTCTGCGGTCCGGATGAGGATCCTGCCGGTTTCTTCAACCGTATCGACAACTCCTTCGACACGCTCTACCTGCTCGTTCACAGTGGAAGTCAGGTTCTCGATGGTGCCGGCGGTCTGGTTGAGTGACCGCAGGAGTGGGCTGATGTCCCGATTGAGGGTGTCCATGAATAGCTCTGTTTTCAAGGCGGTGCGTTTCAGCTGCACCAAGGTCGGCACCAGGGCAATGGCCACACCTGCCAGGCTTAAGGCGGCCACGATCAGAAAGAAGTTCAAAAGACTCACGACCTTTTCTCCTTATTGAAGGAACAGATGCAGATCCTGACATGAGAATAGCAGATCGGTGGCGGAGCGGTCAAGGATGACTTGAGTCTTTTTTCAATGTTTTCAAAAGGTAGTGGGCGGTTTCGGCTTCAGGGAAGGCAGCGGCGGTGTTTCTCGGAGCCAGGGAGGGGAGGCTACTTTTTCTGCAGACCGTACTTTTTCATCTTGTATTGCAGAAGACTCTTGGTAATCCCCAATTCCTCGGCTGCCCGGGTCTGGACATGGTTGGCCCTCTCCAGGGCCTTCCTGACCATCTGCCCTTCGATGGTATTGAGAATGTCAGGAAGGGTGACTTCGGGAGGAATCAATCGGTCGAGATCCAGCCCGGCCGCCCACTCGCTGGCTTTCGGCTCGCTGACGGCATCGGCGCGGACATCCTCGACTTCGATGGTGTCGCCGGAGGCGAGAATAGCTGCCCGTTCGATAACATTTTCCAATTCTCGCACATTACCCTCCCAGGGCAGACCGGCTAGGTAGCGAAGGGCGTCGGGGGAGATTTGCAGGCCGGGCCGGTTGAGCTGCGTCGCGAACTTCTTCACAAAATGGGCGGCAAGCAGGGGCAGATCATCAAGGCGGTCCCGCAGCGGCGGCAGTTGGATGTGCAGCACGTTCAGCCGATAATAAAGGTCTTCCCGAAAGGTGCCCTTTTCGACCTCCTCCTTGAGATCCCGGTTGGTGGCGGTCAGAATGCGCACATCGACGTTCAGGGTCAGGGAGCCGCCCACCCGTTCGAAGGTCCTTTCCTGGAGCACTCGCAACAGCTTGGATTGAAGGGAAAGCGGCATCTCGGCTACTTCATCGAGGAACAAAGTGCCTGTGTCGGCCAGCTCGAAGCGCCCCTTGCGCAAGGCCACAGCGCCAGTGAACGCCCCTTTTTCGTGGCCGAAGAGCTCGCTTTCGAGCAGCGCTTCCGGCAGGGCTGCGCAGTTGACCGAGATGAAGGGGGCCTCCTTGCGACTGCTGTTGAAGTGAATGGCCCTGGCCACCAACTCCTTGCCGGTCCCCGATTCACCGCTGATGAGGACGGTGGCCGGAGTAGGGGCTACCTTCTCGATCAGGGTATAGATCTGCTGCATTCGCTTGTTCTTGCCGATAATGTTTGCAAAGCCGTAGCGGGTCTGCATCTCGCCGCGAAGACGGGTATTTTCCCGCAGAAGGGAGTAATGCTCCATGGCCTTGCGGATGCTCACCACCAACTCGTCGTTGTTGAAAGGCTTGACCAGGTAGTTGAAGGCACCTGCCCGCATTGCCTCCACCGCCTTTTCCACCTCACCGAAAGCGGTGATCATGATCACAGGGAGATCGCGGTTCAGGGATTTTGCCGCCTTGAGCAGCTCCAGGCCGCTCATGCCCGGCATCCGCATGTCGGTGATAATAAGATCGAGATCGGTTTCCCGGGCCAGTTTGAGGGCTTCTTCGCCGCCGCCGGCGGTATAGACCTCATAGCCCTCCTCCCGCAGCAACTCGGCAAGCACCACTTGATAGTTGGGCTCGTCGTCGACAACAAGTATTGTATTCATGCTTTCCTCACCTTGTTCCATCAAGGTACTCAATGGGAAGCGCTGAAGCAAGACGACGCTTACCAGGCCGATCCCTTCTCCTTCCGCCAGGCTGGATGGCGTTTCATGGCAGCCAGAAGCTCGTACGATACACGCAGGGTCTGGCCGACGCCGCCAAGGGAAGCACCTGAGTGATTGTCTCCATGAAAATCACTGCCGCCGGTCAGAAGCAGTCCGTGCGAGACGGCGAGTTTCTTCAGCTCGCGGACGGCAGCGGCCGAATGAGAGGGGTAATATGCCTCCAGGCCGGCAAGGCCTTCCGGAACCAGGACTCGCAGCAGGTCGGGAAGGTTGGGACGGCTGGTGTTGGCATGGACCGGGTGGGCAAGAACGGCGAGGCCGCCAGCACCGGCGATGGTGCGGACTACTTCCACGGCTGGGAGTTTGCCGCTTTCCACATAAGCGAGGCCGCCTTTCTTCAGGTAACGATCGAAGGCTTGGTTCACCGTTTTCACGGCCCCATGATCCACCAGCATCCTGGCGATATGTGGCCGTCCTGTCTGACCGGTGTGTGAGTAAAGTCGGAGATCCTTCTCGCCAACCGCAATGCCCAATCGATTGAGATTGTTGATGATCTGTTCGTTTCTGGTCTGCCGGTATTGCTGCAGGCGGGCCATCATCTGCTGCAGCTCCCGGGTTCTTCGTGGCCGGTAGGCAAGAATGTGCAGCGAACGGTCGTCCTGCACGGCGCTGATCTCCACACCAGGCACTATTTCGATGCCTTGTTCGCGGCCGCGTACGAGTGCTTCCGTCAAGCCGGCCATGGTGTCGTGGTCGGTAAGGGCGATCGCTTTCAGACCCACCTTTTTGGCCAGATCGACCAGCTCGGCCGGAGTGAGGATGCCATCCGAATAGGTAGAATGGGTGTGGAGGTCGATGAGATCCATGGAGAACAAGTCATTTTAGCGCGAAAAGAACACGGGCACAAGCCGGGAAGGGGGAGAAACGCGACATGCTGCCGCAGCTTTTTATTTTCATTTTCGAAGATTGTTTTTAAGATAGGCGCAATTGGGCCGAGGATAAAGAAGGAAGCACTCACAAGGTGCCGCATCTTCTATAAAAGCGAGAGCGGGCCGCCGCCTGAGAAGAGATGAGTCAAGGAGGAGGGAGATGGCGCAGATCGATGCCTTTTTCAAGCTGATGAACGACCAGGGAGCTTCGGACTTGCACATGGTGACCGGACAGCAGCCAATACTGCGGATCCATGGCGACATGGAACGGGTGAAGTACAAATCATTCACCAACGACGATCTGAAGGCTATGCTGTATGAAATCGTCTCAGAAGACAAAGTGAAGGAGTTCGAAGAAACCGGAGACGTCGATTTCGGCTACGAGATCCCCAATCTGGCCCGATACCGCGGCAATCTCTTTATGCAGAAGTACGGGATCGGTGCGGTCTTCCGCGAGATCCCCAGCACCATCCTCACTTGCGATCAGCTGGGACTGCCCAAGGTAATCTCGAAGCTGGCCAGCCTGCCCAAGGGAATGGTACTGGTGACCGGCCCTACCGGCAGCGGTAAATCGACAACTTTGGCGGCCGTCATCGATGAAGTCAATCGGACCCGCAAGGATCACTTCCTGACGATCGATGACCCGATCGAGTTGGTCCTTCAGAGCCAGGGCTGCATCGTCAATCACCGAGAGGTGGGTACCCACACCAAAAGCTTTGCCGCGGCCCTGCGCGGCGCCCTGCGCGAGGATCCGGACGTCATTCTCGTCGGCGAAATGCGCGATCTCGAAACCATCGCCCTGGCCATGGAGGCGGCGATGACCGGCCATCTGGTCTTCGGCACCCTCCATACCCTGAATGCCATGAAGACGGTGGATCGGGTCATCGAGATCTTTCCGGCCAATCAGCAGGCCCAGGTGCGCTCCACCCTCGCTGACGCCTTGAAGGCGGTGGTCTCCCAAACTTTGTTCAAACGGGTCGATATCAAGGGCCGCTGCGCGGCGCTCGAAGTCCTCATTTGCACCCCGGCGGTGCGTAACCTGATCCGGGAAGGCAAGACCTACCAGATCGCCTCGGCAATGCAGACCGGACGCAAGTACGGCATGCAAACCTTGGACGACGCCATCCTCGAGCTGCTGGAAAAGGGATGGATCTCCCCCCAAGCCGCTTACACCAACGCCATCAACAAAGCCAAGTTCCTGCAGTATCTCAAGAATCCGCCAACCGATTTCACCGAAGTTTAACGCCTGTCCCCAGGGTCGATGCCCGGGCAGCTATTGAAGGAAGAGGCCTCCAAGGCGCGGCCGTCGGTCGTGAAGACGATGCTGCCGCAGGTGGCGGTTGTCAAAGGAGTGATTCCCTGCCGGCGCCAGGCAGGCAGCCGGCGTTCGGCTGCGGCGTACATCGGCCCGAATGGCCCCACCGAAACCGCCAAGTAGCGGGGAGAGACCGCGGCCAGGAGTCGCGGGCCATTGGAGCCGGAGCTGCCGTGATGGGCGGCGAGCAGTACATCAGCATCCAGCTTCTTGCCGGCAGCGACCAGCCGACCTTCCATCTCCCGGTCGATATCCCCCGGAAATAAAAAAGATATCTTCCCGCTGTCGAGCCGGAGTACCAGGCTGTCGCCGTTGGGGTTGCCGCGGCTGTCTTTCAAGTGAAAATCGGCCAAGTTGCGCAGTCGAAAATTCTCCTCAGCTTCCAGCGACTCTCCCGCCGCCGGCACCCGAACAGTGATTCCGAGGGCCGCTGCCTGTGCCAGGAGATGCCGGTAGTCGGCCTCGATTCCCGGCCGGCCATTGACCCAGATAACCCGCGGATGAAAGTGTTCGAGAACGAACGAGAGGCCGTTGTAGTGGTCGGCATGGGGATGACTGATCACCAGCGAATCCAGGCGGTTGATGCCCCGCCGCCAGAGATAAGGGGCGATGAGCTGCTCGCCGGGGTCGAACTGCTCCGAACGGTAGCCTCCGCCGTCGATGAGCGCGGTTCGGCCCTCAGGGAGCTCCAGAAGTACTGAGCTGCCTTGGCCCACGTCGAGCACGGTGATCCGGGTGGACCGGCCGAGATGCCGTGCCGCCGTGTGGAAAACAGGAATGAGAATGAGCAGCAGCAGAGAAAAACCTGCCATTGGCCGGGCGGCCGGGAACCGCTGACGATAAAGGAGAGCGATCGGGAGCAGGAAGAGGGCCAGCAGCTCGGGAAGCGAGGGAGTAGGGAGCCAAAGCGAGCTCAAGGGCAGGGCGGCAAACAGGGCCACCAAGCGATCGGCGGCGGCAATGCCCATGGAACCCGCTTTGAGAAGCAGCCCGGCCATGCCGGCGGAAAAAGGCAGGAGGAGGCAGGCGAGAAGTCCCATGGTCAAGGACCATAGGCAAAGCAAGGGCTCGACCGCCAGGGTTGCAAACGGGCCAAGGGGTGAAAAACGGTTGAAATGATAAAGGAGCAACGGCAGGGTGCCGATCATGGCGGCGAGAGAAACCGCGAGAGTCGCCAGAATCCGTTTTCCTATCCTGATGGCTGCCCTGGAGTCCGACCCGGGGTAAAACAGGGGGCGCAGGTGAGGTAGAGCCAGGGCGATGGCAATCACCGCCGCAAAGGAAAGCTGAAAGGAAACATCGAAGAGTTGTGCCGGCCGCCAGATCAACAACAACATGGCAGCCAGGGCGATGGCTGATGGCAGACTTCCCTGCCGGTCTGTGATGATTGCGAAGAGAAAGACCAGGGTGATGATCAAGGCCCGTGCCACCGGGATCTGGAAACCGGCGATGAGGGCATAGCCGACGAGGGGCAAGATGATCAAGAGGGCGGTCACCTTCCAGACAGAAATGGATAAAAGCAGCCGGGTCGAGCGCTTCAGCAGCCAGCTGAGGACGCCCATGAGTAGCATGGCGAGCAAGCCCATATGCAGGCCGGAAATGGCCAGCAAATGAATGGTGCCCGTATCTTTGAATCGCTCGATGGTGGAGGAATCGACTCCTGAGCGGTCCCCGATAAGAATGGCCTTGTAAAGACCGGCAATCCTCGGCGGCAGTTCCCGCTCTAAAAAGCGGCCGATCCGGTAACGCAGCCGTTCCGGACCGTACCGCAGTCGCATCAGCAAAGAAGGCGGGGGCAAGTCATTGAACCGGTGCAGCAGGGAGGAAGAGGACACCCAGCCGGTAAGCCAGATCCCCCGATTGCCGAGGAACCGCCTGTAGTCGAAAGCGCCGGGGATGCCGTAGCTATGAACCGGCGACAAGATGCACCGAGCCAGAAATCGATCGCCAGGCAGCAATCCGGAAGGTGGGGCCCCGTTAACGGTGAGAAGAACCAACCCGGAGGCGGGCCGAACCGGGCCGCTCGATGCCCGCAGCGATTCCACTGCCATCAGCAGTCGGCAGTGCTCCTTTTCTTGGCGTGGACACTCCTGCAGGATGCCGGCGAGCACCAGCTCCTGCCGATCCTGGACTTGGCTGGCGATGTGGTCGGGCTCAGCGGGCGGGGCAAGCTGTGGCAAGGCGTGCTGGACGCCGAGCAGAAAAAAGAAAGGGCCGAGGAGAAGGACCGCGGTCCGGCGGCGGCGGTAGCATAAAAAAACGGCAAGGGCCACGAGGGCGCTTGCCGTTTGGTAAGGCTGGGGAGAGCAGTCGGCGGTGCCGGCCCAGGCGATGCCGGCCGCGAACGCGGCAGCAGCAATGACCAGCAGGTCGGCCTTCGGCAGGAAGACTGCCTGGGAAACGGGCGGGCGATTAATCGGTCAGAGCACCAGTTCGAGTGGTTCAGTCGAGGAAGTGCTTCAGCTTTTCCCGGCGGCTCGAATGGCGCAGGCGGTTGAGCGCCTTTTTTTCGATCTGCCGGATCCGCTCCCGGGAGACGTTGAACCTTTTGCCGATCTCTTCCAGGGTGTATTCGGCGTCTTCACCGATGCCGAAACGCAGACGGATAATCTTTTCCTCGCGAGGACTCAAGGTGGCCAGGATATTCTTGACCCGGTCGCCCAACTGGTTGTTCTTCACCGCCTCGTAAGGCGAGACCGATTCCTGGTTTTCCAGGAAGTCGCCCAAAGTGCTGTCGTCGTCGCCCACCGGGGTCTCCAAAGAGATGGGCTCCCGGGAAGCCTCCAGAATGGCTAGGATCTTGTCCATGGCCAGTCCGGTCTTGGCGGAGATCTCAATGGGGGTCGGCTCACGCCCCAGCTCCTTGAGCAGGGAGTAGAACGCTTTGAAGAACTGGCTTCGCAACTCGAGAAAGTGCACCGGCAACCGAATGGTGCGGGTCTTGTCCAGGATGGCTCGGGTAATGGCCTGGCGAATCCACCAGCTCGCGTAAGTGCTGAACTTGTTGCCTTTGGTGTAGTCAAAGCGGAAGACAGCACGCATCAGGCCGAGATTCCCTTCCTGAATCAGGTCGGCCAGGGTGAGGCCCTGGTGCATATACCTTTTGGCGATGCTCACCACCAGCCTTAAGTTGGCCTTGATCATGGCGTCCTTAGCGGCCTCGATGGAGACGGTATACAGCTCGATCTTGTGGTGGGCCTCCTGCAGCTTGGGGAGGTGAGTATGGGCCTGGGCCCCCTTCGCCACCGCCCTCCGCATGAAATTAAGGTGTTGCTTTTTGGGCTTGAGAGTGGGGTCGCGCTTCTCCCACAGAGCGATGCGGTCGACCAGAAAGATCATTTCCGGCACCTCGACGAGCTCGTTGCGGATCAGGCTGACGATGGCCTCGAATCCCTCGCGGATGGCCTTGCTGTATTTCTCCTCTTCCTCCGGGGTCAGGAGGTCGAATTTACCCATCTCCCGGAGATAAGTGGTGGTGGTTTCCTCCACCTCGGAGGATTCCTCGTCGGAGGCTACGCTCAGAATTTTCTTGGGAAGATCGTCATCGTCCGCCCCGTCCCCGTTGGCTCGCTTGCTCTTATTTACCCGGCGCTCCAGTTCTGTGACTCTGCTCGAGCCGGAGGTCTTTTCGGAGACGATTTCAATGTCGTTTTCTCCGAGAAAGTCGAAGATTTCCTCGATGGTGGATGGGTTCTTGATGTCGTCAGGGATCAGGTCATTGAGGAGGGAAAAGCTTATGCATCCTTCATCCTTTCCGGCTTCCAGTAGCTTATCTTTCAAGTCGGCAGGCACGTCGGCTCCTCTCGTCGGGGGTTGGCGGGGTTAGGGATAGGATCAAGAAACGTAACATATAATTCTAAGATTTTTTCCATGGAAAAACAAGATCGGATTCA
>JARRJE010000045.1:0-16127 GCA_037379765.1 Deltaproteobacteria bacterium | reverse complement strand
CTCGAGACCCATAAGGAACATGGTGGACCAGGCCGGAAAGCCCATGGCAGCGAAAAGCCGCAGAGTCGCGGCAAAACCGGGTCCGCCATACCAGCCGAGCACCTTCTGGGCGCCGTGGGGAAACATCACTATCCCTAGTGCCAGACGGGAAAAAAGCTGAACGGGGCTGTTGTCGGTGCGCACCAGGGTAATATACATTTCTGCCGAGCCTTCGTGGTCGGGGCCGGACCGGACCGTCCCCCTTTTCTCTCCATTTTATCCCCTTTTTGCAATCCTTTTGCAAGGCAGGCCGACAGGGCAGATCAATTGGCAGGCGTCCCTTCCTCCGGTTCTTGTGGCAACTCCCCCCAGATGGTCAGCCGATTGCGGCCGGCCGCCTTGGCATGATAGAGCGCCTGGTCTGCGCGGCTGACGAGAAGGGCTTTATCAACTCCGTCTTCGGGAAAAACCGCCATGCCGAGAGAAATAGTGGGGTTGACCTTCTCTCCTTTATTCCTGAAGGAGATGGCCTGCACTTTCTCGCGGATCCTCTCGGCGATTTGCCGTCCCTGGTGGCGATCGGTTTCTTCAAGAACAACGGCAAATTCCTCACCGCCATATCGGCCGGCCAAGTCCACCCGGCGAACCGCATTTGCCAGTACGCTGGCGACCCCCTTCAGCACCTGATCCCCGAAAGGGTGACCATAGTTGTCGTTGATCCGCTTGAAATGATCCAGGTCGCAGAGCAGCAGACAAAGAGGACTTTGTCGTCGTTCCGCCCGGGAGAGCATGATCTCAAAGGTGTTTTGAAAAGCACGGTGGTTGGCGAGGCCAGTCAAGCCGTCGGTGGTGGCCAAGTTGTTGAGTCGCTCATGGGCTTGAGCAAGGTCGATCTTGACTGCCACCTGGGTGGCGATCAGCTCCAGGATCTGCCGGCGGGTGTCGGTAAAGGATCCCGGTTCCCGGGCGGCCACCACCACTACACCGAAAGGTTCCTTCTCTTCCTTACGCAAGGGGACGATCAGCAGCGAGTCGAAGCCGGCCAGCCGTTGCTCACGGCTGAAGACGGGGGCCGCTCCCCGGTAAGCGCCTCCAGCCGGCAGGGGCTGGTTCAACTTGAGGACCTGTCCCACCAGCCCCTCGTCCCTTGCAAAGGAGAGATCCTTTACCTTCTCCGCCCCATGGCCTTCGGCATGCACAACCCGGTGTTGGTCCTCCTCCAGCAAGCTGATCGCCGCGAAATCGGCATGGACCAGAACGCGGATGGCCTTCATGCTGGCGGTGAAGGCGGTCTCCAGCCTTAGAGCGCGGTTGAGCTCTTGCAGGCCAAAGCAGACCCGCTGGATGGCATGGCGGTCCCGGTCCATCTCTCCCAGCCGTCTACCCATGGTAATTTCCAGGCCGATTTTGCGGGCGGCTAGCCGGAGGACCCTGCTTGCCGTCTCATCCCAGCTTTCCGACCGAGAGCGGTCGACGCAAAGGAGACCGGCAGATGGTTTCTGATCCGTTGCCGTCTCCCCGGAAAGCCGCAACACATAGATGGAGCCTACTCCGATAGTGTTACGGTAATAGGGCAGGCCGTCGTATCCAGCCGGCACTGGGGCCACCGCGAGCTCCTCGCCGGTGCGAAGCAAGGCTCCTGCGATTCCCTGGCCCATAGGATAAGGGCCGCGCAGCAAATCCCTCCGGGCGGAAGCGACGGCGCGCAACCGCAGCTCGCGCCTTTCAGCATCGGGCAACAAGACCGCCACAGTAGTCAGGTCCAAGGCCTGGCGGAGTAATTCGAGCTGCAGTTCAAAGGAGGCATCCAGGGTTTTTAAAGTAAAGCGGCCGCCGTCCGGCAGGGCATCGAAGGGATCAAGGGCGTTGATGTGAAAATCCGCCAGCAGCCCCAAGTCCCGGGCGTATTCTCGGGTGGCCGCTTCCTCGCGCCTCCGGCTAAAGGCTCGACGTAGTCGCCGACGGTAGACACGGCTGCGGGCGAAGAGGAGCAACCCGGTGGCAGCCGTCCCGAAGCCGGCCAGGTTGGCCGCAAGCTGAGCAGGCTCCTGCCGGCCTGCGATCAAAGTCAGGCCCACTTCCATAACCAATGCTGCGGCCAGGGGCGCCCCGGCAATAGCGGGCGGCTGGCTTGCCGTCAGCCAGGCCACCCATGCGGCGGGCAGGAGAATGGCCGCCTGGGCCGTGCCAGCCAGCAAACGATAGACCATCCAAGTGGCCGTGGTCCAGAGGAGGAGCTCGGAGATTTCTTGGAGCCGTCCTGCCGGCGGCCGGCGCCATCGCCACCAAAGGGCACACAGGGCCGCTCCCAAAACCACTCCCCCGACCAGTGGCGTTCCCCAACCCCTGGCCGCTGGGGACTCGAATCCCCCCAGACTAACAGCAGCGGATCCCAGCAAGGCCAGAGCGGTAAGGCCGGTGGCGGCTAGGCCGGATGATGTCGCCCGGCGGATGCGGCGTCTCTTGGCCGTGTTACGAGGACGCATGGACCAGATCGATGATGGTGACTTCCGGCGGGGCCAGAAAACGGATGGGCGGCCCCCAGGTGCCAGAGCCGCGGCTTACGTAAAGGAGACTGCCGGTAGGTGATCGGCTGAGGCCGGTGGGCGCCGGGTAGCGGAGCTTGATGACCAGGCTGAACGGGAAGATCTGCCCCTGATGGATGTGGCCGGAAAGCTGAAGATCGAATAGGCCCTGGCTCCCTCTCTCCAACTCAGGTCGATGTTTCAGAAAGAGGGTGAATTTGTCCCGGGGAAGGGAAGAAAGAATCTGCCGTTCGTTGATCTTTTGCTGATGGCCGAGGACGGCCGGGTCGTCCACCCCGGCTACATTCAGTATTCCGGCGATCGTCGTTCCATTCTGCCGAAGGAGGGTAAAGCCAGCCCGACGGGTGAAGCTGAGGGACTGCCCCAGTCCTGCGTAAAACTCGTGGTTGCCGGTCACTGCGAATTTGCCGTACGGCGCCTTCACGGCAGTGAGCATCTCCGCAAGCCCGGCCAAACCGTTGATCTGACCATCCACCAAGTCGCCGGTGGAGACCAGCAGATCCGGTTCCGCTCCGCGAACAACCGCCAGGATCCTCTTCAATCGGTCCTTACGCACGATGAGGCCGAGATGGACATCGGAGATCTGGACAATCCGAAAACGGGCAACGTTCTGCGGCAGCTTGGTGGTGATAATCTCCACGTGTTCGGCCCGGATATGACGGGCCTCGTAGGAACCGTAGACGAAGATCGCCGCCGCCGCGGCCAGGGGCAAAAAGAACTGGAGGCGCGGGGGAGGCAGAAAGGAACCAGCAGCGGTGTCGCTATCATAAGGACCATGAACAGGACCAAACCGATCCGCAGAGGCAGGGAAAACCGGCAAGCGGCCTCGGCTTTCCGGAAGGCATACAGGTGCATGCCGCCGTAAACTAGAAAAAAAGTCGTTAGAAATAAAGACATGCCACTCGCTTTCCCTCGCCACTGGGGCTCTGCCTACAGACCTCGGCCAAACATCAGGGTAAACGGATTTCCTGCCCGCCGGGCCGGCAGGCGAGAATGGTCACTCTATATAAACGAAGGAAAACGGGAAAGAAAAGGAAAAGATCCCTGAAACAAGGAGGGGCAGGAGATACTGAGCGTCGTCAATCGGGGGCGGGCGGAAAGGCGCCCCTTCATCAATCTCTTCGAATAGGAAGGAGGAGTTCCTAAGACACTCAAAGGACTATCCCCTCTTCCGACCCACCGCCGCCAGATAGAGGATCGACTCCTCCTCCCCGTCCAGGCCGAGCAAATCGTTCAGCTCGTCGTCATAGAAAGCGGCCACTGGACAGGCACCAAGTCCCATGGCCTCGGCCGCGAGCAGCAGGTTCTGGCAGAGATGACCGGCATCGAGCAGAATGTAGCGCAGTCCCCGATGGCCGTATTTACTCATGTTGCGCCGGAAGACGGCTGACCAGAGGAAAATGGCCGCTGCCTCGGCGAGAAAATTCTGCTCCAGGGCGGCATGGGCGATTTCCTGGCCCAGAGGGGCCGCTGACAACCACTCCAGTTGGAACCGGCCTACGTCGAAGTGATAGAGCCCCCGTTCCAGATCGTCCACCTTTTCCAAGGCGACATAGGTTTCGAGCGGGTAGAGGGCTCCGGCCGAGGGGGCCGTTCGCAGCAGAGCGGAGCCCGCCCGGGCGGTGACGCCTTGGGCGGCCCACAGGAGCACGGCCAGCTCCCGGTGGGTGAGAAGGTCCTCGCTGTACCGGCGATGGGAGCGCCGCTCCCGGAGCAGCTCTCCATAATCCCTGGCCAGCAGGTCGAGGTCGTGAACCAGCGAGATCTTTTTTGCCTGCGAATAGCTCTTGCCGCCGGCACCCGCCGCAATCTGCGGCCGCCGTTGCTCACGGAAGGAAGCGCTGCTCCTGGCGCCTGGCCGGTTTTACGGGTATTTACAACCACTGCCGGTGCCTGAAGTAGCCGATGAGCAGGCCGGCCAGCAGGATAATGATCCCCCAGAAGGCCCACGGATAAGCCCAGGGCCAGGACAGCTCTGGCATGTGGTGAAAATTCATGCCGAAAACCCCGGTTATGAAAGTAAGAGGGATAAAAATGGTGGCGATGACGGTGAGTACCCGCATGACATCATTGAGGCGGTTGCTGACGCTCGAGAGGTAGACATCCAACAGGCCGGAGGACATTTCACGAGAGGTTTCTACCGTCTCGATCGACAGCAGCACATGGTCGTAGACATCTCGCAGGTAGAAAAGAGTAGAGGGCTGGATCAACCCGCTTTCGCTCCGCTCCAGGCGAGCGACCACCTCCCGCAAAGGCCAGATCACCCGTCGCAGAAAGATCATTTCCCGCTTCAGAGCATGAATTCTCCTGGAAGTCTCCTCCGAAGGAAAGGCCAGCAGTTCCTCCTCGATGTCCTCCAGATGCTCGCCGATCACCTCAAAAATGGGGAAATAGCCATCAACGACTGCATCGAGCAGGGCATAGGCCAGATAATCGGCTCCCGCGGTTCTGATTTTGCCATGGGCGGCTCTGATCCTTTCGCGCACCTGCGCAAAACCTTCCCCATCCCCCTCCCGAAAGGAAATCACAAAGGTACGGCCCACCAGCATGCTGAGCTGCTCGATTTCGAGCTCGGCTGGATTCTTTCCCGAGTACAGCATCTTCACCACCAGAAAGAGATACTCTCCCATATCCTCCAGCTTGGGGCGATGGCCGGTGTTCATGATATCTTCGAGCACCAGCGGATGGATGCCGAAATGCTGGCCCAGTTTTTCGAGCACCGCCACCTCATGGACCCCGCTGACGTTGATCCAGGTCACCGATGGCCGATCACGGTAAGGAAAAGATTCCTCAATGGCGGTGAGCCGCCGCTCCTCCAGCCGACTTTCATCATAATCCATCAGGGTGATGGTGGTGGTTACGGCTTTCCTTTCCCCAACGTGGATCAATGTGCCGGGCGGCAGGCCGGTCTTTCCGGATCTTTTTGTGATCAGTCTGGAGATCATCATTATACCCACCTGTTCAGGTCAACCGAAAACTATACCGGTGTCGGATTTTCCCAGTAAATTGAAAAAATTCACAAAAACGGTTGCCTTACCGATTTTACGGATGCCTCTTCTTTTTTGTCAATTTCTTCGAAAGAAAGCAGAGCCCTTGCCGCCAGATTCAATGGCCGACGATCATAGCGAAAACAAAAAGCGCCTGAACGGCGCCTTCTTTTTTCCGCACATCAATATCAAGCTATCGTCATGAAAGTAATTTGCCTTACGCTTATTTAATCTCGTCGTCTTCGACGATGAGGATATTCAGCAGCTGGTCAGCTACAACCTGATCAAGAACGGATTCCAGGTCTCCTGCGCCTATTCGGGGGAAGAAGCCCTGGAACTGCTCCGACAGGAACGACCGGACCTGATGCTCCTCGATCTCATGCTGCCCGGGATCGATGGTCTTGAAGTCTGCCGGAAAATCAAACGAGACGAGGCTGCCCGAGAGATTCCAATCGTCATCCTTTCCGCACGAGGCGAGGAGAGTGACATCGTCGCCGGTCTGGAGCTTGGAGCCGATGATTACATTACCAAACCCTTCAGCCCCAAAGTGGCCATCGCCCGGGTCCGGGCGGTGCTCCGCCGCCGGAGCGAACAGGCAGCGAAACCCAAAAAGGACGGACAGGCGGTCATCCGGGTGCACGACCTGCTCATCCACCCCGGGCGGCATGAAGTCAGCGTGGCCGGGACTCCGGTCATCCTCACCATCACCGAATTCGGCATTCTTCACCTCCTCGCCCGGCGGCCCGGCTGGGTGTTCACCCGTCAGCAGATCATTGATGCCGTGCGCGGTTACGGCTATCTGGTGACCCCCAGGGCCGTTGACGTTCAGATCTTCGGCCTCCGCAAGAAATTAGGCGACTGCGGCCGGCTGATTGAAACCGTTCGGGGGATCGGGTACCGATTGCAGGAATGAGCATTTCGCAGGCACCGCATCTATCCTGAATGGTGGACGTTTACGGGAAAAACCCGAGCTGATATGGTTCTTCTTCCCTTGACTGGTCATATTTAAGGCATGTCGAGAAAGACCCTCTTCTGGGTGATCTATTTACCCCTGCTGGTCACCCTTCTCCCGGTATTGGCACTGTTCGGTTTTCTGTCCGTGAAAGGACCGGGCAATTTCATTGTCTTCAGCCTGGCACTCCTTGCAGTCGCTGCTCTGACCACCTGGTTTTCTGCCCGCCGTCTGCGCGCCGCCCTGGGGCAAGTCCACTCCTTTGTCCAATCCCTCACTGCCGGCGAGGCTGCGCCGCGGCCCTGGATTGAAGGTCCGCAGGAATTCACTCAGCTGGCCCTTTCCCTGCGGCAGAAAGCCAATGCCTGGAGCACGGAAACCCGTGAGCTCCGCCGTCGCCATCAAGAACAAAAGGCCGTTCTCTCCAGTATGTGGGGAGGGGTGCTCGCCATCGATCACCAGGAACGGATCCTCAATCTGAACAAGGCGGCCGCCGAGTTGTTCGGCCTTGATCCGGACACTGCTCGCGGGCGCCATGTCCAGGAAGTGATCCGCCATCTTGATCTCCAGGAGTTTCTGTCCCGATTGCTGGCAAGCGATGTGCCTCTCGAAGGGGAGATCATTTTCCGACCAGTCGGGACCGAGGAGCGGTACCTGCAGGTGCATGGCTCCTTTCTGCAGGAAGAAAGCGGCGAAACCCTGGGGGCGCTCGTCGTGCTTCACGATGTCACCGACCTCCGCCGGCTGGAGAAAATCCGCCGGGATTTCGTGGCCAATGTCTCCCATGAGCTCCGCACTCCAATCACCTCCATCAGAGGATTTGTGGAAACCTTGCTGGACGGGGCCCTGGAAGACCCGGAACAGGCCCGGAACTTCCTCACCATCATCGCGCGGCAAAGCGAACGGCTTAATGCGATTATCGAAGATCTGCTGGCCCTGTCCCGGATCGAACGGGAAGCGGAACGGCAGGAGATCACGTTTGGCCACCATCTGGTTGCGGCTGTTATCGGGGCCGCCGTCCAGACGTGCGAGCATCAAGCCACGGAAAAGACCGTTCCCATTGCTGTTTCCTGCCCGGAAGACCTCTCTGTCCGGATCAATGGACCGCTCATCGAGCAGGCCCTGGTCAATTTGCTCAGCAATGCCATAAAATACAGTGAGGAAGGTTCTCCGGTGCAGATCTCCGCATACCGGCAAGAGGCTTTTGTCTGCATCCAGGTCCGGGATCACGGGAAGGGCATCGGCCGCCAGCATCTGGATCGGCTTTTCGAGCGCTTTTACCGGGTCGACAAGGGCCGATCCCGCCCCGAGGGAGGAACCGGCTTGGGACTGGCCATCGTCAAGCACATCATGCTGGCCCACCACGGTCGGGTGCTTGTGGAAAGCCAACCGGGAAAGGGCTCAACCTTTACCCTGCAGGTGCCTCTGTAACAGGGTGATCAGCAATTTTCTCTTCAAAACGTCATGTTGACGCGTTTTTAATACAAACCTAACATACCATCTGTATAGTCTGGCCATCGAACCTTTCAGCGTCCCAAGTCCGGTACTTCACGCGGTTGTGTGAGACCCCTTTTTTAACAAAATTTGGATTCGATGGAGGAAAACACCATGAACAGAGCAGGGAAACTCAAAACATTGTTGATCGCTGCGGCGGCTCTTCTCGGGCTGAGTCTGCCGGCCGTTGCCGCCCCCATCATCACTGGGGCCGGCGCCACCTTCCCCTATCCGGTGTATTCCAAATGGGCTTACCTGTACAATCGGGAGACCGGAGTGCGCCTCAACTACCAATCCATCGGGTCCGGGGGCGGCATCAAGCAGATCAAGGCCAGAACCGTGGACTTTGGTGCCTCAGACGCTCCTTTGAAACCCGCCGAACTGGACAAGGCCGGCCTCATGCAGTTTCCGATGATCATGGGTGGTGTGGTCCCGGTGGTGCATATTACCGGCATTCAGGCCGGTCAGGTGAAACTGACCTCGTCCACGCTCGCCGATATTTACCTCGGCAAAATCACCAAATGGAACGACCCCCGCTTAGTGGCGGACAATAAAGGCCTTTCCCTGCCCGCCGAGGACATCACCGTGGTGCACCGGGCCGACGGCTCCGGCACCACCTGGATCTTTACCAATTATCTTTCCAAGGTAAGTCCCGAGTGGAAGGAGAAGGTCGGCAACGCCAAAGCGGTGCAGTGGCCGGCAGGGCTGGGAGGCAAGGGGAACGAAGGCGTTGCCGCCTTTGTAAAGAAGGTGGAGGGGGCCATCGGCTATGTGGAATACGCCTATGCCTTGCAGAATAAAATGGCCTCGGTGCTGCTCCAAAATCATGACGGTCATTTCGTGGCTCCCACCGCGGAAAACTTTCAGGCCGCTGCCGCCGGTGCCGATTGGGCACATGCCAAAGGCTACTACATGGTCCTGACCAACCAGCCCGGAGCCTCCTCCTGGCCGATTACCGGCGCCTCTTTCATCCTGATGTACAAAACGCAGACCAACCCGGCCCAGGCCAAGGCGGTTCTGAAGTTTTTCGATTGGAGTTATCACCATGGCGGCAAGGCGGCGCTGTCTCTAGACTATGTGCCCATGCCGGACAAGGTGGTGAAGATGGTCGAGAGCACCTGGCACCAGGAAATTCGCAGCGTGTCCCGGCAGGCGATCTGGTAATAAGCTTTGCCCGGCAAACTGAAAAGCGCCGGGCAATGATCGTTGCCTCTCGGGCCGGGGATCTCCCCCGGCCCCTTTGCGTTGTGCGGTCGGCACGGAAAGAGAGGGGCGGCGGCGCCAACAAAAGCGTGCGACTCCATAGAAAATATGCTAAGTGAACACCGTCTGGGGCCGCTTGGGAAGCGGCTGAAAAATGGCAAATACAAGCCGGCCGTCAGGGCATGAATCGCTCGCAAAACAAGATCTGGGGAGATATTCTGTTCCGTTTCCTGACCGCAGGCTTTGCGGCGGGCATCGGTATGCTGTTTTTGGGGCTGATCGCTGTCTTGTGGCAACAGTCCCAACCTTCCATCCAAAAATTCGGCTTTTCCTTTCTGACCAGCACCGCTTGGAACCCGGTGGTAGAGCGGTTCGGTGCGGTCATTCCCATCGTCGGCACCCTGGTCTCCACCTTTCTGGCCCTGTTGTTTGCCGTGCCGCTCAGCCTGGGAATTGCGCTTTTCCTGGCGGAAATGGCACCATCCTGGCTCCGGGCGCCTTTCGGCACCGCCATCGAGCTGCTGGCGGCCATTCCCAGCATCGTTTACGGAATGTGGGGTCTCTTCGTGTTGGCCCCCCTCATGGCGGACCACGTACAGCCCTGGCTGAAGGCCTACTTCGGTTTCTTGCCCCTGTTTTCCGGCCCCACCATGGGCATTGGCATGCTCACTGCCGGCCTGGTGCTGACCCTGATGATCATTCCGTTCATTGCCTCGGTGACCCGCGACGTCTTTCTGATGGTGCCCAAGCCCCTCAAGGAGGCTGCTTACGGGTTGGGCTGCACCACGTGGGAGGTGGTGAGGGATGTCATGATTCCCTATGGTAAAAAAGGCATTGCCGGTGCAGTCTTTCTGGGCATGGGCCGCGCATTGGGTGAAACCATGGCGGTCACCTTCGTGATCGGCAACGCCTATCACCTTTCCTGGTCCCTGTTCGCCCCCAGCAACTCCATTGCCTCAACGCTGGCCAACGAGTTCACCGAGGCGGACGGCGCGGTCTACCTGTCTTCCCTCATCGAGTTGGGCCTGGTCCTGTTTCTGATCACTTTCATCGTGCTGGGACTGGCTCAGCTCTGGTTGCGCCGCAGCCAAGCCGGGAGGGCGTGATGACCCTTCTTTTCCGCAGGAGATTGATCAACGGTCTGGTCCTGAGCCTTTCCGCTCTGGCGGCAGTAGCAGGACTGTTCATGCTGACTTGGATTTTGGGGGATGTGGCCTGGAAGGGAGCGGCCGCCATCAACTGGGACTTTTTCACCCAGCTTCCCGCCCCCCCAGGCATGCCGGGCGGCGGATTGGCCAACGCCATCGTGGGCACCCTCCTGATGACCCTGGCGGCCGCCTTGCTCGCCGTGCCTTTCGGCATGATGGCCGGCACTTACCTGGCCGAGTTCGGCCGGCACGGCAGTTTCGGCCAAGTGGTGCGGTTTCTTTCCGACATTCTGGTTTCAGCGCCTTCCATCGTGGTCGGGGTATTCGTCTACCTGATCCTGGTAAAGCCCATGCATAATTTTTCAGGGTGGGCGGGCGCCTGCGCCCTGGCCATCATCATGCTGCCGGTGGTGAGCCGCACCACCGAAGAGATGCTTCGGTTGGTGCCTCCGGAAATGCGTGAGGCCGCCCTGGGCCTGGGAGCACCTTACTGGAAGATGATGACCGGAGTCATTTACCGGGCGGCCAGCACCGGCATTTTTACCGGGGTGATGCTGGCGGTGGCCAGGGTAGCCGGCGAGACCGCCCCCCTGCTGTTTACCGCCTTGAACAGTCCTTACTGGATGCACGGCATGGATGAACCCATGGCCAATCTCACCGTGACCCTCTTCAACTACGCCATGAGCCCTTATGAAGACTGGCACCAACTCGCATGGGGAGCAGCCTTCCTCATCACCATAGCCGTTCTGGCGGTCAATATGATGACCCGGTTGGTGCTGGGCAGAAAAAGGAGAACATCTTGATACAAGCGACGACCGGAGCCGGCAAGTCCTCTGCTGAAGCGGCACCGACTGGTGCCGCGCCCGACATGGGCGAGATCAAGCTGTCCGTCCGGAATCTCGATTTTTTCTATGGCGACAAGCAGGCCCTGTTCGGTAATACCCTGGAGATCGCCAAGAACCGGATCACTGCGTTCATCGGCCCCTCGGGCTGCGGCAAATCCACCCATATCCGGACCTACAACAGAATGTTCGAGCTCTACAAGGGGTTTCGGGCCGAAGGCGAAATCCTGATGGACGGAGTAAATATTCTCGACCCCAAGGTGCCGGCTCTCGAGCTGCGCCATAAAGTGGGCATGATCTTCCAGAAACCCGTCCCCTTTCCCATGAGTCTCTACGACAATATCTCCTATGGTCTGAAGCTGCACACCAAGGCAAGCGCCAGTGAAATCGAGGGCCGGGTGGAAAAGGCGCTTCGTGATGCAGCCCTGTGGGACGAGGTGGAAAACAAGCTGCATCAGCCCGGCACCGCTCTTTCCGGCGGCCAGCAGCAGCGGCTCTGCATCGCCCGCGCCCTGGCCATAGAACCGGAGGTGATCCTGATGGATGAGCCGTGCTCGGCCCTTGATCCTATCGCCACGGCGAAGATCGAGGAATTGATGGAGGAGCTGAAAAACCTTTTCACCATCGTCATCGTGACCCATAACATGCAGCAGGCCGCCAGGGTCTCCGACTACACCGCCTATATGTACATGGGAACGCTGGTGGAATTCGGCAAAACGAGCACTATCTTCACCAACCCGGTCCGCAAGGAGACCGAGGATTATATCACCGGCCGCTTCGGCTAGCCGCATGAGGAGTCACTGCCGTGCCTTCTAGCATCGTCAAGGAAATCACCCTTCTCAAAAAAGATATCCTCCAACTGGGGACGATCGTGGAGGATAATTTGCAAAAGGCCATGGTGGCCCTGCTCAACCGGGACGAGGAACTCGCCCGCAATGTGCAGGAACGGGACAATGAGATCGACCGCACCGAAATCAACGTTGAAGAGCATTGTCTCAATCTCCTAGCCCTTTACCAGCCGGTGGCGGGAGATCTGCGCTTCGTGATCACGGTACTCAAGATCAACAACGATCTGGAGCGAATCGGGGATCTGGCCGCCAAGATCGCCGACAAGGTGCTGCTGCTGGCAGATCTGGGCGGAATCATGGAGATCCCGCAGGAATTCGAGGTGATGTTCGAACGCACCATGTGGATGCTCAAAACCAGCCTGGACGCCCTGATCCGGGAGGATTCCGACCTGGCTTACAAAGTGCGTCTCACCGATCACGAAGTGAATGAGGCCAAACGGCTGATCCGGACCAAGCTCGAGGAGTTGATCGGAAAGGATAGCGAGCAGGCGATCAAGCTGGTCAAGCTGATGGGTGTCTCCCGGAGCTTGGAGCGGATCGCCGACCATGCCACCAATATCGCCGAAGACGTCCTCTATCTTTTGCAGGGCAGGATCGTACGTCACCGTTGACCCGAGAATCTCGGGGGTTGTTCCTTGCGTTTCTTTCCCTTCACGGTCTCTTCTTTTTCTTCATTTTCCGCCGTTTTTCAGCTATACTAACCCCATATTTTCAATAGAGTTTTCCTTAAATTTTGTCGGAATTGCAAAAGCCTGCGAATTCGATGGGCCGTGCTTTGAAACATTATTGTTGAAGCATTCCGCCCGCCGGACTCGGTACCTTTTGCGGCCCATCAATTCATTTTCATTTCGGGAGCACTCATGCCGTACGTCAATATCCGGGTTGCCGGAACCCTCGATGAAAAGCAGAAGGAAGAGATCTGCGCCGGCATCACCGAGGTGATCGCCAAAGTGGCCGGCAAGCCTGCTGATTCGATCCTGATTTTCATCGATGAAGTGGCTCGTGAAAACATCGCCAGCGGCGGCCGGCTGCTGAGCAAACCTTCCTGATTCATTCGTCCATGGCCGACAGAGAACAGGCCGCTCGGCGTTTGGCCAAGCTGCGGGAGGAGATTCATTATCACGCATACCGGTATTATGTGCTCGATGACCCGGTGGTTTCCGACGCCGAGTATGATCGACTCTTCCAGGAACTGCTCACGCTGGAGGAGGAGCATCCGGATCTCGTCACTCCCGATTCACCCAGCCAGCGGGTGGGTGGGCCGCCGCTGCCCGCCTTTGCCACGGTCAAGCATCGCCTGCCCATGCTCAGCCTGGAAAACGTTTTCTCCCCGGAAGAGCTGCGGGAATTCGAGGAACGGCTCAAGCGTTACCTGGCCACCGATGAGGGTTTTGCTTACGTGGCCGAGCCCAAGCTCGATGGGTTGGCTGTAGAGCTGGTCTATGAAAACGGGATGCTGGCCCAAGGTTCGACCCGGGGAGACGGCCGCACCGGCGAGGACATTACCCAAAACCTCAAGACCGTGCCATCCATTCCCTTGCGGTTGCGGGCCGATGACGATCCAATCCCGCCGCAGCTCGAGGTGCGGGGTGAAGCGTACATTACTCTAGAGGGGTTCGAGGAGCTCAATGCCCAACGGGAGTCGGCCGGGGAAAACCTGTTTGCCAATCCCCGCAATGCCGCAGCCGGCTCGCTGCGCCAGCTCGATCCCAAAATCACCGCCCACCGGCCGCTTGCCTTTTTCGTGTACGGAGTGAGCGATCCGGACGCCATCCCCTGTAAGTCTCAAAGCGAGCTCCTAGCCTATCTCGGCCGCCTTGGCTTTCCCATTAATCCCCACACACAAGCCTGTCCTCATTTGGAGGCGGCCATCGACCATTATCAGCACCTGCTCGAAATACGGCCGACACTTTCCTATGATATCGATGGGGTGGTGGTGAAGGTGGACGCCTTCGACCTCCAGAAACGCTTGGGGTACAAGACCCGTAGCCCCCGCTGGGCCATCGCCTTCAAGTTCCCAGCCACTCAGGCCACCACCCGGCTCATGGACATCGGCTTCAATGTCGGCCGCACCGGGGCGGTGACGCCGGTGGCTCTGCTCGATCCTGTCCAAGTGGGAGGGGTGACGGTAAGTCGGGCTACCCTTCACAACGAGGATGAGATCAAACGCAAGGATTTGCGGCTCGGCGATATGGTCCTGGTGCAGCGGGCCGGAGACGTCATCCCGGAAGTGGTAAAGCCCATCCCCGAACGGCGGCAGGGTAACGAGCAGACCATCCGGATGCCGACCGTCTGCCCCGAGTGCGGCCATGACCTGATCCGGCCTGCCGGCGAGGCAGTGACCCGCTGCCCCAATCCGCACTGCCCGGCCCAGCGGATCCAGAGTCTCATCCATTACGCCGGCAACCCGATTCTTGACCGCCCTGGGCATCCGTTACGTGGGTGAAGTCACAGCCCAGCTGCTGGCCAGCCGGTTTGGCAGCTTGAAACGGCTGGCAGCGGCCTCGGAGGAAGAATTTCTCGAGGTGGAAGGCATCGGCCCCCAGGTGGCCACCAGTCTACACCAGTACTTCCAGGACCCGGAGGTCCAAGCCATGCATGCCCGGCTGAAAGATCTTGGCCTCGAGCTTGCCGTTCCAGCCGCCGAAGCAAATTTGCCCCTGAGCGGCGCCGTCTTTCTCTTTACCGGAGGCCTTTCCTCCTTTTCCCGGGATGAGGCCAAAGCCAGAGTGAAAGAGCGGGGCGGCGCGGTGGCCGGGACCATCAGTAAAAAAGTCACCCACGTGGTGGTCGGCGACAAGCCGGGGAGCAAACTGCGAAAGGCGCAAGAAATGGGGCTCAATATCCTTTCCGAAGAGGAGTTCCGGCAGCTGCTTTCGGAATGACGTTAGGGGGGCGGATCTTGGCCAGAAAACGAATTAGAGCGGTTGTGCAAGGGCGAGTGCAAGGGGTCTTTTTTCGGGCTTACACCCAAGAGGAGGCACAGAGACTAGGCCTGGTCGGCTGGGTGCGCAACCGACCCGATGGAACGGTGGAGGCAGTTGCCGAAGGTGAGGCGGAGCGGATCGATCAGCTGGTTTCCTGGCTGCGCCAGGGACCGCCGAGTTCTAGGGTGAGTGGTCTCGAGATCAAGGCCGAGGAGCCGAAGGGCGATTTGCTGAGCTTCGACATCCGATATGGACCAGCGGATTGACACCTCCACTCTCTGCCCTAAGATGCCATTTTTTCAAGCCAATTGGAATGTCTTGTCCTTAGCGGTCGCCCTCAGACTCCGGGCTTGGCCGCCTTTTACCATTTGCTTTCTGGAAGAAATACTCTCGTGTCGGTCAACTTGTCACCGACAATGCCACCCTGCGTGCCCGTTCTGAGGAACTCGCCGCTGGCGATCTCGTCCTGGGCCGGGTGGGACTCAAGCCCGGCGAGGAGCCGTTGCTGCTCGATCTGGTGGAACGCGGGGTGCTTCTGTTTCCTTCCGCCCTTTGCCAGCTCGCCAGCCGCTCGAAGGTCTTGCAAGCAAGGCTCTTTTGCGCCTGGATGATGCCCCATACCAGGGTGATCTGCGACCTCCACGATCTTCTGGAGAGCATCAACCTTTATAACGAGCAGGATGTGGGCCGGGTGGTGACCAAACATGACCGGCGCAACGCAGGGATGGGTATCCACCTGTGGCTCTCCATCGAGGAGGTCTATACCCAAGCCTCATTCGGAACCCTTCCTTTTCCTTTCGTCCTCCAACCGTTTTACTCCGGCTGCCGGGATCTCCGGGTGATCCTCCTCGGCGATTACCTGGAGGCCTATCAGCGATACAACCCCCACAATTTTCGCCACAATCTCCATTGCGGCGGCGAATGCATACCCTCTCATCCTGACGATACTCAGCTCACCTTGTGTCGGGCGGTTATGAATCGGGGTCGGTTTCCATACGCCCATCTTGATCTGATGGTGACGGAAACGGGCAAAACCTTCCTGGCGGAAATCAATTTGCGGGGCGGCCTCCGAGGGGCGCAGATCTCGCCTGGGGAATACCGGAGGCGGATCGAAGCCATTCATCATCACTATCTTGACAAATGGCAGGGCCGAGAGGTGTAAGCTTCTCTATAGGGGCTGATCCGCAGTGCCTTTATCCTG
>JARRJE010000044.1:0-8934 GCA_037379765.1 Deltaproteobacteria bacterium | reverse complement strand
CAGCCGAGAGGAAGCGGCCGCCATCGTCACTTCCTATTCCGGGAACGAACCGGCCATCCTCCGGCAGGATTTTTTTAACTCGCTGCTTGCCGCCTACCGGTCGGCAGAGGTGGCTGAGCAGCTGAAGCAGGCAGGTCTGAGCGGTCTGCAGGTCAAGGAGGTGAGCGATCGCCATTTGGCGGTAACAGGAGTTCTCTGATAGAACGGTGATTGCCGCTTCGATCCTCCTGGAAACTTTTTTCCTTTTTCTGCTAAGATACAACCAAAACGTTTTTTCTCTTTCCTCATGGCATGCAAAGGAGTGAAATCATGAAACGAATTCTTGTGCTTCTTATCGGGGCGGCCCTTTTGACCGCTTGTAATCCCCAGACCAATACCCAGAAGGGCGGCCTCTACGGAGCGGGCGGCGGCGCCGTGGCCGGGGCGGTGGTCGGTCAGGCCATCGGCCACAGTACCAAAGCCACCCTGCTTGGCGGCGTCCTCGGAGCAGCCATTGGCGGAGCCGGCGGCGCGGCCGTAGGCCGGATGATGGATAACCAAGAGCGTGACATGCGGCAGGCATTGGCCGCCTCCAACAACGCGGCGGTTCAACGGGAAGGCAATCTGCTTACCGTCGCCCTCAAAGGGGATCTCACCTTCGACCACGATTCGGCCACCATCAAACCGGGTCTCAATTCCGAGCTGGACCGGATCGCCCAAGTCCTTCGCCAGTATCCGCAGACGGTGATTCGAGTGGAAGGATATACCGACAATACCGGGACCAAGGCGTACAACATGGATCTTTCCCACCGGCGCGCCCTTGCGGTTAAAAATGCCTTGGTGGATCGCGGGGTCGATCCCTCTCGGATTCAGGCGATCGCTTTTGGCGAATCCCTGCCGGTGGCCACTAACGATACCGAGGCCGGCCGTCAGATGAACAGGCGGGTAGAGATCAAGGTGGCGCCTTCACAGGTCTGATCCGGCTGGAGGACGCTTTTGGTGGAAGGCGGCCCCTGGGCCGCCTTTTTTTGTGAGAACAACAGCGGCGGCCCTAACTGCCGTTCGAAGCTAAGTAATTTTGATGAATACTATTGCCGGCAAGGCACTCAAGAGCGGCG
Source organism: Deltaproteobacteria bacterium (assembly GCA_037379765.1). Taxonomy (GTDB): domain Bacteria; phylum Desulfobacterota; class Desulfobulbia; order Desulfobulbales; family UBA5123; genus JAJYKH01. Next base: position 7,837 of record JARRJE010000044.1, on the reverse strand, counting down.
CAAACCCTTGAGCACGGCGAGATTGGCCGCATCTTCGTGCAAATCTTTGCTCTTGGGGGTCTCGAGTACCATGGGATGCTCAAAAAAACGAGGATCATTCACCAGCAGCCGGAATCCTTCTATGCCGATCTTTCCCATGCCGATATGCTCGTGGCGGTCCACACGGCTGCCAAGCTCCTTTTTGGCGTCATTGAGATGGAAAAAAAGGAGCCGCTCCAGGCCGACGATCCGGTCGAATTCCGCAAAGGTTTTTTCGTAGGCCATCGGAGTGCGGAGATCGTAACCTGCCGCGAAGACGTGGCAGGTGTCGAGACAGACTCCCAGTCGCCCGGAAAAGCGGGAAGCCTGGATGATGGTCCCGAGCTCTTCGAACCGTGAGCCGAGGCCGGTTCCCTGGCCGGCGGTGGTCTCGAGCAGCACCATGACTCCGTTGCTCGAGCCGGCCTTGGTAAGGGCACGGTCCAGATTGGCAGTAAAGCGCGCCAGCCCTGTCTCGATGGAGTCGATGCCGCGTGCCCCGGGGTGCATGATCAGGTAGGGAACCCCCAGGAAGTCGGCCCTTGCCAGCTCATCGGTCAGCGCGGCAACCGAACGGGCGGCGAGCTCCGGGTCGGAGGCAGCCAGGTTGATGAGATACGAGTTGTGCGCTGCCACCGGCGGACGTCCGTGTTGCCGCCAAGCAGTGCGGAAGCGGGTCGCCTTTTCTTCGGACAGCAGCGGGGCCCGCCATTGACGCTGGTTCTTGATGAAAATCTGCATGGCTTCGCCGTCGACCCGTGCCAGCCGTTCGAAGGCAAGGGCATGGCCGCCGGCGATGGACATATGGGCGCCGAGCCGGGGCATGATGTTTCCTTTTCACTTCATCTCATCGTATCCGGATCAGGTGAAATCCCCGAAGCCGGACAGATCGATGACGGAGTCCAAGCGGCCGTGGTTGACGGTGTCCAGGAGGGTTGCCGGCCGGGAGACGAAGTCGTCGGCATGCCTTTTGGGATCGAAGAATTCCCTGTTGAAGGTGGAGACCAGGTTGAGGTGCTCCCAGCGGGTGAGATAATACTGAATGAGAGCAGGCATCTCGGTGAAAATAGTCTCTTCCGGCAGGGGGTCGGCGAAGCTCGACCGCTCCAAGCGGGCAGGTGACAATGTCTGGCTGTGGTAAAATTTTTCAAGAAACATGACTTCGGCCGGCATCTTGGCGTCGATGCCTATTCGGGTGAGCGCCCGGATTACACCTTGCAAGCAGGTTCTCCCCATTTTCGCCAGGGGATATGGGATGTAGATTTCCTTGGGGATGCGCAGCTCCAGGTAGTTTTTGATAGTGAGAATGAGCTGGGGAAGGGCCACAGGGTTGCGGTCGACGAAATTGTAAGTCCGGCCGCGGAACTCATCCCGGTGATCGAGCAGATAATGGATGAAAAAGGGGAGCTTCTTGGCATTGGAATAGGAGTGCATGACCCTTGGCCGGGTGAGCATCACCGGCATGGATTCGCTGGCAATGGCGAAGAAGAGGCGGTGAAAGCCCTGGATCTTGTGATCGTGCTCGCCGTAGACGATGGCCAGCCGCACGGTGGTATAGTCGAGGCCGTGCCGCTCGTGCAAATGCCGAAGGGTGAGCTCCGTCATGAGTTTCGATTTGGGGTAATTGGCAAGGTCCGGGGCGAGCGGCAGTAGATCTTCTTCGGTGAGGTTTTCGCCTTCGGGCATGACCGCGGCCGAGCTGAAATGAATATATGGGATCCCGAGGGCCATGGCGACCCGCGCAAGGTTGATGCTGCCCAGGTAGTTGATCTCGAAGGCGAGTTGCGGGTCGCTGTCGATGGCGGCGATGGCGCAATTGATGATGAAGTCGGGCTGATAGCGAGTAAAATAGCGTTTGATGTCCTCCGGCTCTCGTAGACTCAATTTTTTGCTGTTGGGGGCAAGGATATCGATGTCCGGCGTCCTGGTCTTGAAGTAATGCATCAGGGTGCCGCCGATCAGGCCCGAACCACCGATGAGAACGCCGAGCCTTTTTTCCGGGAGGGTTGCGTAGGGAGTGCTCATCACCGCGCTATTATTACCGATCCGGCTTTTCGCGAACCGGGTGAAAAGGAAATTTGTGGAAGTTGTAGTATAATAGTATAATCACCGGGCAGCGAGGAATCTTTCCCATTTTTCGAAAAATCCCTTACGATCCGCGGAGCGCGGAAATTCCCCCTGATCAACTCTCCCTGGCGAGCTCTCGATGCCGGTCTTCCAGCGCAAGGACTCATCTCGAATTTTTCAGGAGATCGATCAAGGTCGACCGACTCCGGTTTATCTGCTGATTGGGGAGCGTTACCTTTGCCGGCAGGCTTTCGATGAGCTGATCGCGCATCTTCTGCCCGACGAGGACCAGCGGAGACAGCAGCTCAAAATCATTGACGGCGCCGAGGAGAACCCCGCCCACACCCTCACCCTGCTGCGCACCTATAATCTCTTCGGCGGTCGTCAGGTTTTCCGCGTGACGGACACGAAGCTCTTCGATTCCAAAAACATTGCCAAATCCCTCTGGGAAAAGGCCAGCAGAGCCCGGGCCGCCGGCGACACGCAGAAGGCGGGGCGGCTGCTCGGCCGCCTGTTCCGGGCGGCGGGACAGGCGCCGTCGCGGCAAGAGGCGGAGGAGCTTTTGGAGCTTTCCGAAGAAAGCTGGCGGGAGACCTTCGGCTTTGCCAGGCCGCAAGAGAATCTCTCTTGGATGCAAGAGTGTCTTCCCGATGGACCGGGACAAGAGGAGATCCTTCCTGCCGGCCGAGACGCCGGCGATGAGCTGATCGCCGCCTTGGAGGCAGGCCTGCCGGTGGGGAACATCCTCGTGCTCCTGGCCGAGGCGGTTGACAAGCGCAAACGCTTGTATAAGTATATCAGCAAACGGGGAGCAATCCTCGATCTGACCGTGGATACGGGGAGCTCGTCGTCGGCTCGCAAGGACCAGGATGCGGTGCTTCGGGAACTGGCGGAAAAAAGTTTCGCCGCCCTCGGAAAGAAGATCGAGCCTCGGGCTCTGCCGGTCCTTCTCGAGCGGGTGGGGTTCCACCCGGTGGCAGTGGTGATGGAAAGCGAGAAGCTGGCCTTGCACGCGGGCGAAGCATCGACCGTTACCCTAGCCGATCTCGATCTCCTCATTGGCCGCACCCGGGAAGAAGCCCTCTTCGAGCTGACCGAAGCGGTGGGCAGCCGGGACTTGGCGGCTGCACTGAGCAGCCTCGGTCGGCTTCAGGAGGGGCAGGTCCACGCCTTGGTAATTGTCGCCGGCCTTCGCAATTTCCTCAAAAAGTTACTGTGGGCCCGTTCTTTTCAGGATCGTGGAGAGCCGGCCTACAGGCTGGGGATGAGCTTCCCGGCCTTCAAGAAGGCCTACCTCCCCCGGCTGAAGGAAGGCGGCGGTGAGCGGCAACCCCAGCTCCTGGGCAGCCACCCTTTTGTGGTGTATAAAACATTTCGGCAGGCGGAGGGGTTTCCCATCGCCGCTCTCAGGGAGGCGTTGGCTCTGCTGCTGGCCGCCGAATACCGGCTGAAAAGTTCCCGTTTGCCCGAACGGCTGGTCCTCCAACATTTTCTGCTGCATCTTTTCCTCAAAACCAGTATCTAGGACTTAGAGAGAACCCATGAGCGGAAAACGGCATAGACGTTGGCATCTACGGTGGGGAATCGTACTGGCATTTTTGTTGACAGGCTGTGCCGCCCCCGGGAGTCTTTACCTGCAGCCGGGCCGCGGCTTGTCCGCGCCGACGGCAAGTGTGCGGCCCGTTGTGCAGCTTGAGCCGTTCGTCGAAGATTTCAGCGCAAAGGGGGTCATCGGCGGCCATTTCTTCCGCAATCAACACCAGCTGCTGAAAATCAAGAAACAGGAGACCGCCCGTGTCTTACGGCAGCTGATCGGCAAGCGCCTGGCCGAGCAAGGAATCCCTTTTGCCTATGGTGAGCAATGGAACGGAACGATCAGCGGCCTCGATCGCATCGAGCCGCCGGTGCGGCTGGTGGTGGACGGCCGCATTTCCCGCCTATGGCTCGAGGTCAAAAGCGGGGTCACCCACAGCAACTATGCCATCCAACTGGATGTCAGCTGCCGGCTGGGGGTGGTGGCGGAGAAAAAAGTGATCAGTCGAACCGTGCATGTTTCCGAGGAGATGGTTAAATTTTCATCGCAACCGCAAGAAATGGAAGAACTGCTGGAGAAGAGTCTCGCTGAGGCGGCCCGGCAGATCGCATCTAAAATCCTCGAGAACGTTGGCACGGGCGCCGGGGGATAATGTAAATCTTTCCGGAAGTTGTGAGGAGGAATGAGTTTGTCGCACCGAGACACCGAGGGTTGGGTCGTCACCGAGCAGCAGCAAAAGGTTGAAGAACCTCCCCTTTACAAGGTAATCTTACACAACGATGATTATACCACCATGGATTTTGTGGTCATGGTCCTAGAGACCGTTTTTCACAAAAGCACCGTTGAGGCGACGCAGGTCATGCTCGACGTCCACCAGCGGGGGGCGGGTATAGCCGGCGTTTATTCCCGTGATCTCGCTGAAACCAAGGTCGCCATGGTGTTCGACCTTGCTCGCAAGAACGAATTTCCGCTCAAATGTTCCATTGAACGAGCGTAACGCCGAAGGAGCCCTGCAGCAATTATGATCAGTCAGAAATTGGAAATGGCCTTGGTGATGGCCATCCGCGAAGCCAAGAGCCAGCGGCACGAACACGTCACCGTCGAGCACATCCTATACGGGTTGCTGCACGACGAGTACGCCACCGAAATCATCAACCGCTGTGGCGGCAGCAAGGATTCCCTCAAAAAGAAACTGGAGGAATTTTTTGCTAGCAACCTGCCGACTCTCAAGGAAGAATCGGTCCACGACCCCACCCAGACCATCGGCTTCAACCGGGTGCTGCAGAGGGCCATCGCCCACGTGCAGAGCTGCGGCAAGAAGGAGGTGGATTCGGGCGACGTGCTTGTGGCCATTTTTGCCGAACCCGATTCCTTTGCAGCCTACTTCCTGCAAACAGAAGGACTCACCCGCCTCAACATCGTGGAATGCATTTCCCACGGTATGCCCAAACCGTCCGCAGGAGGAGGTGCCGAGACCCAGAACGACCAGAAGCAAAAGGGCGGCAAGACGGAAACCGCCTTGGACAAGTATACGGTCAACTTCTCCGAACGGGCCGCCGAAGGGCTCATCGACCCCCTCATCGGCCGCGGCCGCGAGCTGGATCGAGTGATGCAGATTCTTTGCAGGCGGCGCAAGAATAACCCGCTGCTGGTGGGCGAGCCGGGAGTGGGCAAGACGGCCATCGCCGAAGGGCTGGCCCTGCGCATCCACGACGGAGAGGTGCCCGATCTTCTGGATGATGTGGAGATCCGGCTGCTCGACATGGGGGCGCTGATCTCCGGTACCAAGTACCGTGGCGATTTCGAAGAGCGGCTCAAGGCGGTGATCACCGCCGTGGAAAAGCACCCCCATATCATCCTTTTCATCGACGAGATCCACACCATCGTTGGAGCCGGCGCCACCAGCGGCGGCAGTATGGATGCCTCCAACCTGCTGAAACCGGCACTCCAGGCCGGCACCCTGCGGTGCATCGGCTCCACCACTTATGACGAGTACAAGAACTACGTGGAAAAGGACCGGGCGCTCTCCCGCCGCTTCCAGAAGGTCGATATCGAGGAACCTTCCGTTGCCGATACCTACGAGATCCTCAAGGGGTTGAAGGGCCACTACGAGAAGCATCACGGAGTGCGTTACTCCAATGCCGCGGTCAAGGCCACCGCCGATCTGGCGGCCCGCTACATCAATGATCGCCACTTACCGGACAAGGCCATCGACGTTCTGGATGAAGTGGGCGCCACCTTCCGGTTGACCAAGGCGGACAACAAGACCCGGATCGTCACCATTCGGGATGTGGAGGCGGTGGTCTCCCGGATGGCCCGCATCCCTGCCAGGACTACTGCGGGCTCCGATGTGGAGAAACTCAAACAGCTCGATGCCCGGCTGAAACGCCTCATCTTCGGTCAGGATCATGCCATCGACTCCCTGGTCACCGCAGTGAAGCGCTCCCGAGCCGGCCTCAAGCATCCGGAGCGCCCCACCGGCTGCTTCCTGTTCGCCGGTCCCACCGGCGTCGGCAAGACCGAGGTGGCCCGCCAGCTGGCGGAGGGCCTGTCGGTCCATTTCGAGCGCTTCGACATGAGCGAGTACATGGAAAAGCACGCGGTGGCTCGTCTAATCGGTGCGCCCCCCGGGTACATCGGCTTCGATCAAGGCGGCCTGCTTACCGACGCTATCCGCAAGCACCCCTATTGCGTACTGCTGCTCGATGAAATTGAAAAGGCCCATCCCGACGTCTTCAGCATCCTACTGCAGGTGATGGATCATTCCACTCTCACCGATAACGCCGGACGTCGGGCCGATTTTCGCAACGTCATCCTCATCATGACCACCAATGCCGGAGCCCGGGAGATGAGCGAACGGGCCATCGGCTTTATGGGCAGCAACAAGGGCAAGGATCAGAAAGCGATTAAGAATCTGTTTTCGCCTGAGTTCCGAAACCGGCTGGACAGCGTAATCACTTTCGGTGCGCTCGGGATGCCGGTGATGGAACGGATCGTGGACAAACTGACTGACGAGTTGCAGCTGCAGCTTGCTGAAAAGAAGGTGACGATCAGCCTTTCCAATGCAGCCAGGACATGGTTGGCGAAGAAGGGCTACGATCCTGATTACGGGGCTCGGCCCCTTCGACGACTGATTACCCAGGAGATCGGGGACGTTCTCTCCGATGAGATCCTGTTCGGAAAACTCACCAAGGGCGGAAACGCCAAAGTGGGCGTGAAAGAGAAGAAACTGACCTTCTCATTCACCCCCAAGGGACATTAATTTTTTAAGGAGAACCGGATGAGAAGCAAAGCGATCTTATTGGCAATCGGCGGCAGCCTTCTGCTCGCCTTGGCGGTGAGCTGCAGCAATCAGCAGCAGACAGCGGAGAAGAAGGAGGAACCGGCCAAAGCGGCCGCTGCTTCCCAGGAAGCGACGGGGCTTCAATTTCCTCTGACCGGCACAGTAGAGGAAACCTTTGATAGCGGCGGCTACACTTACCTCCGGATGAAGGCGGCGGATAAGGAATATTGGGTCGCCACCTCTCAGGTGAAAGTGAAAAAAGGCGACGAAGTCACCGTGCCCAGCGGGCAGATGATGCAGAATTTCCATAGCCGGACCTTGAACCGGACCTTTCCGGAGATAATTTTTGCCGCTGGTCTGGGCGGAGGTGAGAATGGGGCCAAAGCGGCTTCCCAGGATAAAGCCGCCAGCGGTTCGTTCGACGCGGCCCTGAAGAAGGAAGGCCAGCAGGCTTCTGCAGGCTCGGAGAATCCCTCTAATATGATGGGAAGCACCAAGGCCGTCGTGCCGGCTGCCGACATCAAGTGCGGAAAGGCCGAGGGCAAAAACGGCTATCGAGTGGGCGATCTCTTTGCTCAAGCCGCCAAGCTCAACGGCAAGGAAGTCGAGGTCAGGGGAAAGGTGATGAAGGTTTCCACCGCCATCATGGGCCGTAACTGGATCCACCTCCAGGATGGTACCGGTGACCCCAAGCAGAATACCCATGACCTGGTGGTGACCTCCAAATCGGCCAAGCCGGAAAAGGGAGAAGTGGTCACCGTCAAAGGCGTGCTCCATGCCAACAAAGATTTCGGCTCTGGGTATAAGTATGCTGCTATCGTGGAGGATGCCGAAATCGTTCAACCGTTTAAAACCGCTCCATGATCAGTCGGCCGTGAAGGTCGCTGTTGTCGGCCCCGGGGCGCTAGGGTCGCTTTTTGCCGCTCTTCTCAGAA
>JARRJE010000043.1:38505-40280 GCA_037379765.1 Deltaproteobacteria bacterium | reverse complement strand
CTCCCCGTCTATGGTCATGCTATTAGTGGCCGTTGCCTTTACCCCGACAGGAGCTTGGGGAGCGATCTCCACCTGGCCGGCCACATCCTTCAGAACCCTCACCAGCTCAAAAGTATGGGAACCCTCTGCAGACGGACCACTCTCCACGGCGGCCGTGGCGGCAAGCGTTTCCAGGGAGCTGTCGCCCAAGGAACCGCCGACGTTGCCGCCCTGATAACTGGTGACCGTCAGCTCCGCGGCATTGGTGTCAGTGACAATGGCTTTGGAGGTCAGGCCGGAGTAGGAAATGTCACTGCCCGGGGCGGCTCCGTCGCCACCGCCCCCGCAAGCAACCAGGAACGGAACAGCGAAGGCCATGAGCCACCATGTGCGCCAGATTGGAGATTTCATGATTTCTTTCCTCCCTGAAAAAATAAAGATTGTTTATACTTCCGGATGGCGCCCTAAAATTTTTTTCGCCCACAGGCTGTTTCGCCGGCGCAGAGTGCCGCTCCGCCGCGGTCCGCGGTGACAGCGGGACGTGGACGCGATTCCGAATCATGCGGAGAGACAGCAAAAATCATTCCAGAAAGGGCAGGCGACATTATCGCTCACTTCCTTCTTAGAGAAAGAAGCAAGAAAATGATAAGAGTTTCCATTTCACTTTTTCGAATTCAAATGAGCAATGCTGAGGCCCGATAGCGGACAACCAAGGCACTTGCTGCCGCCAATACCCGTTATCGGAATGGTGACGAGACTGCCTTGGCCGAGGTTGCCGACTGCTTAAGAACCCTCATCGAGTTATCCCAAGCATATCGAGAAAGAAGACAAGGTATTCTTCCCGGCATCCAGGGCCTAGTTAGTAATGAGGAGGATCAGGCCATGCTTGAGGAATTCTGGGAGTTTGATCGCAAGATGATATCCCATGAGAAGTACAAGTCAGTCCTGGAAAGTTTTGAAAAGCGAAATAATTCCCGAAACGGCTGATAGGGAAGCTCTTCTTCCCCCGCCGGCGCCCTATCCGAAGTTGATGCTGGTTCGATGCCTAAAGTTCAAATTCAGCGTACCTGGAGGGCCGTTTTTGCCCGTCCGGCCATGCCCGATTCCGGATCGTAGGCATCGAAGTTCAGAAGATAGTCGCCTTGACTTCCTGTTTCGACTTGTCCCTGAAACTCACCGGCATTGCGGCCGGGTAAAAGATCGAATCTCTCCGGATCGCCGCCAGTTGCGCCGAGAGAACCCCTGATCTGGAAGCGGCGGTAATCGTAACGGCCGCCGGCTCCGGTGGGGCAGCCGCAGGCAAGGGCCACCTGGATACGGACCGTTAGAAGGCTGCCGACAGGGATGGATTGGCCTGGGGCGGGGGAGAGGATTTGGAGGCAGAGGCCGGCATTCATAAGAAAGAAGTTTGCAGTCGTCAGTTGGCAGTCATCAGTACGCAGGTAACGGATGGTGGTTGACTGTAGCTGCCGACTGCAAGCTGCCAACTTTTTTTCTCATTCCCCTTTTGAGCGCAAGGCTTCAAAACCGGAAACGATATCAAGCAGCTCGCTGGTGATCGAGCTCTGGCGCTGGCTGCGGTAAAGGCTGTTCAGGTTTTCGATCCGTTCCTCGATGTTCTTCTGGGCCGCCTGCATGGCAGCAAGGCGGGCGGCGTTTTCGCTGGCCATGGATTCGGCGAAGGCCCGGTAGAGGGAGACAAAGATGTATTGCTGGATGAGGGCGGAGAAGAACTCATCCGGATCCATGGTGGCGAGCGGAGAAGAGATGGTGGGCCATTTCCTGGCCCGGATTTC
>JARRJE010000043.1:864-38483 GCA_037379765.1 Deltaproteobacteria bacterium | reverse complement strand
AGCCACTCGGGATCAAGGGGCAGAAGCAAGGTCTGACGCGGCTCGTAGGCGGCCGATGAAACCGGCCGGTTGTGAAAAAGCATCACGCGGCCGACCAGCCTTTTCTCCTGCCAAGCGGAAATGGCAAGGACAAGCTGCTCCACCGCCGAGGTGACCCCGCCCAAGGTCGGCGGCACCGAAATGACCTCTTCGCTGGGCTGGCCGCGGCCACCGAGCAGGGCGGCCGCCCGGCCGCCCACGCAAAGCACCGCCCGCCTGCCGGCCTCCGGTTCGCGCCGCTCCATTTGGTCCATGGCCAGGGAGACGATCTGGTCGTTGAAGCCGCCGGCGAGGCCCTGATCGCTGCCAAAGACCACCGCTCCCAGGCCGCCGGGCGGCGTGCCCGCTGCCCGGCGCATAAAAGCGGCGGATCGACCCCGGAGGACCGCTTGCAATCCCAGTTCCACGGCCCGGAAATACTCGGCCACAGACTCCACCGCTTTTTCGTAGTGGCGGATGTTGACCGCAGCGATGGTCTTCATGGTGCGCACGATGGCGTAAAGATCCTCGGCGCTCCGAATGCTTCTTTCGAGGGATTCAAGGGTTTGCATGGGCTGGTTGGATTGGTTGGACTCGTTTTATTTGTTTGACTGGTTTGGTTTGTTTGATCGGTTCAACAAGTGCCACTAATTCAAACAATTTCAACCATTTGAACGGTTTCAACTAAAAGGCTCAGTCGCTCGGCGGGCGGCAGCCAGCAGCCGCTCCCGGTCTCCATCAGTGAGCTTCTGGCCTTCTTCGATCTTGCGGCCGAGCTCGGCAAGCTCCTCTCCCACCATCCGGTAAATGGCCTGCTGGGCCGCCCCTATTTTTTCGATGGGAAGATCGTCGAACAGGCCGTTGTTTACTGCCAGCAGCACCGCGATCTGCTGATGCGCCGGGAGAGGGGCATATTGTTCCTGCTTGAGCACCTCCCGCACCCGCCTGCCCCGCTCCAGGGTCTTCTTGGTCGCCTCGTCCAGGCGGGTGGAAAACCGGGCGAATTTCTCCAGCTCCTCGAACTGAGAGTAAGACAATCGAAGGTCGCCGGCCACCATCCGGTAAGAGGGGAGCTGGGTCTTGCCGCCCACCCGGGAAACCGACCTGCCCACGTCCACAGCCGGCAGCAGCCCCTTCTGGAAGAGATTCGGGGAGAGATAGATCTGGCCGTCGGTGATGGAGATCAGGTTGGTAGGGATGTAGGCAGAGACGTTCTGGGCCTCGGTCTCCACGATGGGGAGCGCCGAAAGCGAGCCGCCGGGGTCGAGCGCTCGAGCAGCCGGGAATGAATGTAGAAGATGTCTCCCGGAAAGGCCTCCCGGCCGGGCGGCCGGCGGAGGAGAAGCGACAGCTCCCTGTAGGCCCGGGCATGATGGGTGAGGTCGTCATAGACGATGAGCACGTCGCGCCCCTGCTCCATGAAGTATTCGGCCATGGTGGTGGCAGCATACGGGGCGATGAACTTCATGCCCGGCGGTTCCTCGCCGGCCGCGTTCACCACGATGGTGTAGCCCATGGCGCCCCGCTCGCCCAGGTCGGCAATGAGCTTGGAAACCGCCGAGCTGCGCTGGCCAATGGCGCAGTACACGCAGAGCACGTTCTTGTCCCGCTGGTTGATGATGGTGTCGAGAGCAATGGCGGTTTTCCCAGTCTGGCGGTCGCCCAGGATGAGCTCTCGCTGGCCCCGGCCGATGGGGATGAGGGCATCCGTCACCTTGAGCCCGGTCTGCAGGGGCACGGTGACCGGGTCGCGGTCCATGATCCCTGCGGCCTCCCGCTCAATGGGCCGCCGCTCTCTGGCCCGCATCGGCCCTTGTTCGTCGAGCGGCCGGCCGGTGGCATCCACCACCCGCCCGAGAAGCGCTTCTCCTACCGGCACGTCCATCACCCGGCCAGTGCGGGAAACCTTTGCGCCTGCCCCCACCTCGTCGCTTGCATCGAGCATGATCACCCCGATCTCATCCGGATCCAGATTGAAGACCATCCCCACCTCCCGCAGATGGAGCCGCATTTCATGGGCTTCCAGGGTGCGGTCGAAGAGATCGAAGGCGTTGTCGAGAAGTGGAATTAAGAATGAAGAATTATGATTAAAGAATGGAGGACCCTTCTTTTCATTCTCCATTTTTCATTCTCCGTTCCTTTTAGTCTCACCGTGCGAGATCCCACTTCAAGCGCCCGGCCCAAGTCCTCCTCCAGCTCGCGCAGGTATTCCCCCAGGTTCCACCCTATCATGCAGCCGTGGGCATCGATTTCGATGCCGCACAGCAACTCGGGCGCGGTTTCGTAACGCACCTCGGGCTTGGCCACCAGGACTTCGTGCAACCTTTTGGTGAGTCGCTGGCGGTCTTTGTCCGGAATGGCGAAGGCGCTCCGCACGACCAGGGCGGTCGCGTTCCGGGCCGATTCCTGCAATCGGTCCCGGGGTTCTCCTTCCAGCTTTTCCAGACGGCCGAGCGCGGAATCCACCATCCTCTGCTCGAGATCTGCGTCGGCCAGCTCGGCCAGGGCCTTGCCGGCCACAGCGTAAACCTGGAGGCCGGCCCGGCGCTGCAGCTCTTTCAGAAAAGATTCCTGTTCGCTTTGCAGGGACGCCTGCCAGCGCTCCTGCAATCGGGCCACTTCTTCCCGGGCCTGAGTGGTCAACTGTTTGCGCAGCTCCTCCGCCTCCTGCCGGGCCTCGGCCAAGAGCTCTTCACGCTGGTGTTTGAGCTCCCGCTGTTGGGCAGCCAGCCGTTCCTTTTCTCCCTCTGCCTCCTGCCACTTCTCGTCTGCCTCCTGCAGGCGGGAGACCACCATTTCCTGCCGCCGGTCCATGGCCCGGATGATCGGCCCGTAGAGGAAATGCTTGAGCAAGAAAATGAGGATGAGAAAGTTGACGATCTGAGCCGCCACCGTGAACCAGTCAATCAGCATCGATACTCTCCTGAAGCCTTCAGATGCAGCACATCTGAAGGCTTATAGGTTGGGAGTAATTTGGATTTAAAGATGTTCCCCCTGTGATCGAGTGCATTGAATTCTCTATTTGTTTCCAACAATTCCGGAAGCTTTCACCAGTGCTGCAGATGCGCGAAAGAGGCCTGTCCGCTATAGCCCGCTATGCGGACAGACCGATGATAAAGCAGATGCGGTGCTGGTGGAGGCTTCCGTTCATCCCCCGACCCGGCTCACCATATAACTCCAGAAGGGATTGGCGAAGAGAACGATCATCGCTACCACCAGAGCATAGATGGCCGTGGACTCAATCATGGCCAGGCTCACGAACAGGGTGCGGGTGATGGTGGTGGTCATGTCCGGCTGCTGAGCGATGGAGCTCAGGGCCTGGGCCGCGGCCCGGCCTTCGCCCAAGGCCGGGCCCACGGCGCCTATCCCCATGCAGATACCGGCGGAGATGATCGAGGCGACGGCAATCCAGGTCAGGTTATCCATGCGCTTGTTCCTCCTTGTTCTTTTCTTCTGCGATTTGATGCGTCCGGGTGGCGGACGCGATGTAGACGATGGCCAGAATGGCGAAGATGTAAGCTTGGATCACACCGGTGAGCAGTCCCAGGACGTGCATGATTACCGGGAAGAAGAAAGGGGTAACCGCCAGGAGCACTGCGATGATCATGGTGCCGCTCATGATGTTGCCGAAGAGGCGGACGGCCAGGGCGAGGGTCCGGGAGAACTCGCCGATGATGTTGAAAGGCAGCATGATCGGGGTGGGCCGGACGTATTGGGTGAGATAGCCGACCAGCCCCTGGCTGGCGATGCCGTAAACCGGCACCGCCACCAGCACGCAAAGGGCCAGGGCGGCGGTGGTGGATAGCGATCCCGTGGGGGGCCAGTAGCCCGGGAAGATGGTAAGGATATTGGCGGTGACGATAAAGAGAAACAGTGTGCCAATGAGCGGCAGGTACTGCTCGGCTTCCTGCTGGCTCGCCTCCCGAATCTCCCTGCGGAGCAACTCGACGACGGTCTCCAGCAGGTTCTGCCAGCGGGACATCTCGGCGGCGGGCGAAAGCTTTCTGGTCACCAGCCAGGAGGCAATCACCAGCAAGGCCATGATGGCCCAGGTGACCACAATGGTGGCGTTGAGCTTGAAGATGCCGTGCTGCCAGAAGATGAAAGCGTCCGGAGTGATTTCCATCTACCGGTTCTCCTTTGCAAGTTCGGGCTCATCCTCCGTCGGAGGTTTCATCGACCGGAGGATGAGCAGGCGGGCCAGAAGAAAGCCCGCAAAGGTCGCGGCCAACCGGGGAAAGCTGCCGGCGCCTGCTACATAGAATCCCAGGCCGAGTGCCGCCAGGCGCAGATAATAGCTGCCAACGGTCCAGAGCACGGGACGGGGCGTGATGGGCAGCCTGCGCACCGTCCACCAGAGATCTGGGGCCAGAGGCTGAGCAAGGGGCGGAGCGCAAGCGGGGTGAGCAGGCAGGAGGCAGCGGATACCAGCACCATGGCTGAAAAAACATGGGGCGGCACCGCCCAGCTCCCGAGCTTGTGCCCCTGCTGCATGACCACCATGGCGATCTCGGCCCGGGGGATCATGCTCAGACTAACGAGCACGCTGCTCGTCCAACCGCTCACCAGCAAGGTCGGCAGACCGGTCCCTATTATTTTCCCAATGATGGCGACAAGAAGCAAGACAAGACCCAATTGGGCGGCGGAGCTGATGGAGGCATGATCGACCCTGAGGCCGATGTCGATGAAGAAAAAGGGGGTGAAGAACTCGAACAGGGCCCCGTAGGCTGTTTCATCCCGGATGGAGCGGGGATCCCGGCTGAAGACCAGCCCGGCGAAAAGCGCGCCCACTGCCACTGAAAACCCGAGCCAACCGGCCGCGCCGGCGATGACCAGGCCAGTGCCGGCCACCAGCAGCATGGGGTCGGGAGCCGGGCGCATCCGGCTGAAAAAGCTCATCAGCCGCTCTTCGGCATAGCGGGAAAAAAGCAGACAAAATGCCCCGAACAGGCCTATTTTCACCAGAAGCAGCACCGTAGTTTCAGCGGCCACCAGAGACAGAGGCAGCTTCTCGGCCCCTTTGAGCACCGGCAGCACAGCCAGGAGCAGGGAGAGCAGCAGGATGCTCGAGATGTCGTCCATTTCCGCCACATCGATCAAGAGATAGCCATTGACCGAGTCCAAGGACCGGGCCTCCTGCCAGGCGGCGATGGAGACTCCCACGCTGGTGGCGGTGAGGGCGGTGGCCAGGAACAGGCTGGGGATCAAACCCGGCGGCCACATAGCCGAGTCCGCCTGAAAAAAGGACGTTGCCCAGCCAGATGAAGCTGGCGTGCCTCAGTTGTTTCCGGAGTCCGGCCAGGTTGCTGTGCAGCCCCACCTGGAAGAGAAGGACGATCAGGCCGATATTGCCCAGGAACTCGAAGATCCCGAGTACCGGCTCGGACAGAACCTTCGCTTCCATTCCCCCGATCCGGATCAGAAGACCCAATGCCATGAAGCCTATCAGGGAAGGGATCCTGAGCCGGATGAACGCATGCTTCAGCAGCAGGGCCAGCACGATGGCGATGCCGGCCAGGGTCACCTCCAGGGGAATCACGGTATCCACGATACGTTTCCCTTCTCCCTCAAGCGGGGTACTGGGGCCATTTGGCAAGCAGTAGCCGGAGCATGAACGGCGCCAGGATACAGGTAACGGCTGAGACCAGGACCATGCCGGAGAAGACGGGAGGGGGGACCGCCCAGTTCCCCAGCTCCCGACCCTGCTGAATGATGACCATGGCGATTTCGGCCCGGGGGATCATGCTCGTGCCGATCAGGGCCGCACTATCCCAGCCGCTTAAAACCAAAGTGGGAGTGCCCGCCCCGAGAAATTTGCCCGCCGTGGCCGCCAAAAGAAGCGCTCCGCCGATGCCCACCGCGGCCGTCAAGGACTCCGGAGGGATCTTCAGGCCGATATCGATGAAGAAAAAGGGGGTGAATAAATCGTACAGCGCGCCGAATGAGGCCTCTTCATGGACCGCCCGGGGATCGCGGCTGAAGACCAGACCGGCGAACAGCGCGCCCACCGCTACCGAAAGTCCCAACCAGGCGGCCAGGGCGGCGATGATGAAGCCGGTGCCGGTGACGAGCAGCATGGGGTCCGGAGCGGGCTTGATCCTGCGGAAGAAGGTGGTCACCGACTCCTCGGCGTAACGGGAGAAAAGCACACACAGAAGCCCGAAGGCCAGGGCCTTGACAATGAGGATTCCGGCGGCACCGCCAAGGAGGACTTCGAGAGACCTGGCTGCGGCACCTTCGTGCAGAGTCGGCGCCAGGGTCAGCAGCAGGGACAGCAGAAAGATGCCCGAAATGTCATCCAACTCGGCGACGTCGATCAGGATGGAGCCATTGGCAGAAGCCAAGGCCTGCATCTCCTGCCAGACCGCGACCGATACGCCGACGCTGGTGGCGGTGAGGGCTGCGGCCACGAACAGGCAGGGGATCAATTCGAGCCCCAGCCAGAAGCGGGCGACGGCAAAGCCAAACGTGCCGCTGACCAGAATATCGCCGATCCAGATGGCGGATGCCTCCCGGAGCTGACGGAGCAGGGCCGCCAGGTTGCTCTGCAGCCCCACCCGGAAAAGCAGGATGAACAAGCCAATGCTGCCGAGGAACTCGAACAAGTCAAGGAGGGGCTCGGAGAGAAAACCAGCTGCTTCACCGATCACCCGCAGGCAGAAACCGAGGAGGAGAAAGCCGACCAGGGAGGGCAGCTTTAAACGGGTCAGGCCATACTTGATCAAGATGGCCAGGACTACCACGATTCCGGTCAGGAAGATTTCCAGCGGCACCAGCGTAGTCACTCCCGACCCTCCTTGTTGAGCCAGTGCCAGGCATTGAGGCAGCCCAGCACCACCCCGATGATGAGAAAGGTGAGGGTCCAGGAAATGTGGCTCTTGAATTTCGCATCGAGCCATAATCCGATGGCGATGCCGATGAGAGTGGGAATGGCAACCGCCCAACCGATAAGGCCGAACATTCCCAAGCCGAACCAGACGCTTTTGTCTTTCTCCTGTCGGCCCTTGATCTTCCGCTCCTCCTTCTTCCGGATCTCGCGGCCGAATTTCTCGCCGTTGGCTTTTCGGCGATCACGGGGATCGTTCATGCTTAACCTCTCGCGATGGCCGTCGACTTTCCGTCAGCTTTTTTATAAAAACGTTCACAGGTGCTCCAGATATGAGGAAGAGGCCTGCGAGCCGGACTCGTGTTCCGCGAACAGGCCGATGACGAAGTACATGCAGTGCCTGTGGACGTTTTTATTCATGCTCTTTCCCCAACTCGTATAATCTGCGGGCGAAATCGGCCCCGAGTCGGGCCATGGCCGAGCGGGTGAGCCGCTGCCGCTCATCGAGCTCCAGGAACTCCCTTTCCACGGTCTGCCGCAGCATACCCAAGTCCGGGCCGCGGACCGCACGTCGGGTGGAGGCCAGGACCTCATTTCCGATTTTAATCAGCACCCCCTCGTCCACGGCTACGAACTCCTCCCGCGCGTCGGCCACAAAGGAGAGCAGCCCCGGCACCAGGGCGGTGACGAAATCCTGGTGCCGGGGCAAGAGGCAGAACGAGCCGTTGGTCCCCTCGGCCAAGACCTTCGAAACGTCCCGATCGAGCAGCACCTCGGTGGGCAAGAGGATTTTCAGGTGCATCATGATAAACTCGCAGATCCGGAATTGACCACGAGAGCACAGAAGTCACAGAGATAATATGTTGAATAAGGCTCTCTTTCTCTCTCTGTGTTCTCTGTGGTGAAAAAGCGTATTATTTATCATTCTTTATTGTTTCTAATCCGCCGATCATATAGAGCGATTTTTCAGGAAAGTCGGCGAATTCGTCATTCAGAATGCGCTCGCATCCGTCGATGGCCGCTTCGAGCGGGACCGTCCTGCCGGCATGACCGGTGAACTGCTCGGTGACGTAAAAAGGTTGGGTGAAGAAGCGTTCCAGCCGCCGGGCCCGGTTCACCACCCGCCGGTCGTCCTGGGAGAGCTCCTCGAGGCCCAGCATGGCGATGATGTCCTTCAGGTCCTCGTAATAGGCTAGAGTGCGCCGGATCTCCTGGGCCACCCGATAGTGACGCTCCCCCACGATGCGGGGCATGAGCATGGCCGAGCCGGAGCTCAACGGGTCGATGGCCGGGTAGAGTCCTTCGCTGGCCCTCTTACGGGAAAGACCGATGGAGGAGGAGAGATGGGTGAAGGTGTGGACCGCGGAGGGGTCGGTGAAGTCGTCGGCCGGCACGTAGACCGCCTGCACCGAGGAGATCGCCCCTCTTCTGGTGCTTGAAATGCGCTCTTCAAGCTCGGAGAGCTCGGTCTCCAGAGTGGGCTGGTAACCCACCCGGGAAGGGAGCAGGCCCATAAGGCCGGAGACCTCGGTGCCCGACTGGATGAAGCGAAAGATGTTGTCGATCAGGAGCAGCACGTCCTGTCGAAGGTCGTCCCGGAAGTATTCGGCCATGGTGAGGGCGGCGTGCCCGACCCGGAAACGGGCGCCTGGGGATTCGTTCATCTGACCGAAGACCATGATCGTATTGGCGAGCACCCCGGCCTCCTGCATTTCCCGGTAAAGCTCCTCCGCCTCCCGCACCCGCTCGCCGATGCCGCAGAAAAGGCTGATTCCTTCGTGGAGGCCCACCATGTTGTGAATGATCTCCATGATGAGCACGGTCTTGCCCACCCCGGCCCCGCCGAAAAGACCGGCCTTGCCACCCTTTTCCAAGGGAGCGAGCACGTCGATCGCCTTGATTCCGGTGGTGAAGATCTCGCTAGAAGTGATGCGGTCGGAGAGGGGCACGGGCGGCTGATGAAGAGAACGGTATTCCGCCCCGGCGATGGGCCCCTTTTTGTCGATGGGCTCGCCGAAGACATTGAAGACCCTGCCTAACAACTCTTTGCCGACGGGTACCTGCAGCGGATGGCCGGTATCCCGGACCACGGCTCCCCGGGCGAGGCCGCGGGTGGAGTTGAGGGCGATGCCCCGCACGGTTTCACTGTCGAGATGGCTCTCCACCTCGATGATGATCTTGTTCTCATCGCCGACCTGCAGCTCGTGATGGATGCCGGGCAGGTTCTGCGGAAAGCGGGCGTCCACCACGCTGCCCCGCACCGAAAGCACTATGCCGAAATTGGCTGCTGGCGGTGATTGCGGGCTTGCCGTCATGACTAGTAGAAAGTTTCCTTGCTGAGAAGGCGGTTCCTAGTGTGGAACTATTTGAAATTTCGCTCTATTTTTTTAAAATCCTATCATCTCGTTCGGCTGCACGTCAAATTTCTGTCGAGTCTCCTCTTCGCCAGTGCGTCGTGTTGCCCTCGGCAGCCGAAATTGACTTGATCCTTTTGGTCGGCCTAGAATGGAGTGTAGGATCTGCTCTTCCTCACGAAGACTTCAACCTTTCAGGCCCGAGCGATCTCGCGGCCTTGTCCAGCAAAACGTCTTCCCCTGAATAACGAATCCCGACCCGGTCGGGGCGGTTGTCATTTTTTTCGTCAATCCAACCCGTAGGGGGTACGATCATGAGCCCGACTGCAAGCGATTTTCTGGTGCAACGACTCTATGACTGGGGTGTTCGGCGCGTTTACGGCTATCCCGGAGACGGCATCAACGGCATCATGGGGGCGCTGAACCGTGCCCACGGCAACATCGATTTCATCCAGGCCCGGCATGAGGAGCTGGCCGCCTTCGAGGCTTGCGCCCACGCCAAGTTCTCCGGAGAAGTCGGCGTATGTATGGCTACGTCCGGACCCGGAGCGATCCACCTGCTGAATGGATTGTACGACGCTAAAGGAGACCACCAGCCGGTGGTGGCCATCGTCGGCCAGACCCTGACCTCCGCCATGGGAACCGATTACCAGCAGGAGGTGGACCTTATCTCGCTGTTCAAGGATGTGGCGCATCACTTCGTGCACATGGCCTCGGATCCGAAGCAGATCCGCCATCTGGTGGACCGGGCCATGCGCATCGCCAAGGCGGAGCGCACGGTGACCTGCATCATCATCCCCGCCAACGTCCAGGAGATGGATGCGGTGGAGTCGCCGCCCCGCATCCACGGCACCGCCTTCACCAGTGTCGGCTACTCCGAGCCCGACATCATCCCCAAGAAAAAAGATCTGCACCACGCCGCCGAGGTGCTCAATGCCGGCAAACGGGTGGCCATCCTGATCGGCGCCGGGGCGCTTAATGCTACCGACGAAGTGATGGAGGTGGCCGAGCTGCTTGGGGCAGGAGTAGCCAAGGCCTTGCTTGGTAAAGCGGCACTGCCCGACGATCTGCCTTACAACTGCGGCCCCATCGGCCTGCTCGGCACCAAGCCGAGCTGGGACCTGATGAAAAACTGCGACACCTTCCTCATGATCGGCAGCGGCTTCCCCTATTCGGAGTTTCTGCCCAAGGAAGGGCAGGCCCGGGGAGTTCAGATCGACATCAGCCCCCGGATGCTGGGGCTGCGCTTTCCCATGGAGGTCCATCTGCAGGGAGACGCCCGGCTCACCCTGCGCGCCCTTATCCCGCTGCTTGTCAGTAAACGGGAGCGGGATTGGCAGGAAGAGATCGAAAAAGGGGTCGTCGAGTGGTGGGAGATCATGGAGGCGCGGGCCATGCTCAAGGCCAATCCCATCAATCCCCAGCGGCTATTCTGGGACCTTTCGCCGTTTCTGCCCGACAATTGCATCATCACCAGTGACTCCGGCTCGGCAGCCAACTGGTTCGCCCGGGACATCAGGATCCGGCGGGGGATGATGGCCTCTCTTTCCGGGCAGCTGGCCACCATGTGCCCCGGTGTCCCTTACGCCCTGGCCGCCAAGTTCGCCCACCCTGACCGGATGGTGATCGCCGCAGTGGGCGACGGTGCCATGCAGATGCTCGGCAACAACGCTCTGATTACCATCGCCAAGTATTGGCGGCGGTGGCGGGATCCGCGGCTGATCGTGCTCGTGCTCCGCAACCTCGACCTCAACCAGGTGACCTGGGAGCAGCGGGTCATGGCCGGCGATCCCAAGTTCGAGGCCTCCCAGGAGATCCCAGATTTCTCCTTTGCCGATTACGCCGAGCTGCTCGATCTGAACGGCATCGACGTGGACAAGCCCAAGCAGATCCGGCCCGCCTACGAAAAGGCGCTTAAAGCGGATCGGCCCACGATCATCTGCGCCCACTGCGATCCGGAAGTGCCGCCGCTGCCGCCCCACATCACCTTCGAGCAGGCCAAGGGCTACATGTCCGCCCTGTACAAGGGTGATCCCGAAGCACTGGCCACCATTCGGCAGACGGTGAAGCAGATGATGAGCAAAACGTTGGTGACCGCCGAGTGAATTCTTTTCCAAAAGCTGGTGGGCTCCATAAAGCCTTCTGAAGGTTAGGGTGAACCAAACCCATTGGCACGCAGCCGAGCACCACAGAAGCTAAAAGGAGTTTGCACTGTCTGAGCTCCTGGAGGGAGCGAGTTTGCAAATTCTCGGCAGCTTCGAGGACGCGCAGGGAATCCGCCGCAGGCGGGCAAGTAGCACGGGCGCCCTTTCTTTTGGGTTCGTTTTCATTGGGCGAACAAAGAAAATGAACGGGAGAGGCTTATCATAAGACTCGGGTGTTAGCCGAATACGGCTGCCGGCTTAGAAACTTCCGGTCATCAAGGCTTGGTTCTTACAAAAGGAATATGCGCGTGGAGCAGATCAAGATCGAAAAGGTCGAGGTCGCGGCTTACACCATTCCCACCGACCGGCCGGAATCGGACGGCACCCTGGAGTGGGAGGCTACCACGGTGGTGGTGGCCCACATCACCGCCGGCGGCAGAAAGGGTGTGGGTTATTCGTACACCCATGCCGCAGCAGCCAGGTTGATCGATGATAAGCTCGCTCCTCTTCTCATCGGGCGCAACGCCTTGGATCTGCCTGACTGCTGGCGATCCCTCACCAACGCCATCCGCAACCTGGGCGATACCGGTCTCTGCATGATGGCGGTGGCCGCAGTGGACAACGGACTCTGGGACCTCAAGGCCAAGTTGCTCGACCTGCCTCTGGCCCTTCTTCTCGGCCGGGCCCGGTCCGAGGTCCCGATTTACGGCTCCGGAGGCTTCACTTCCTATTCAGACAAGGAGCTTGCCGAGCAGCTCGGCGGCTGGGTGGCAGCAGGGATTCCCAGGGTGAAGATGAAAATCGGCCGGCAGCCAGATGCCGACCCGGCCCGGGTGGACGCCGCCCGCCTGGCCATCGGGAACGATGCGGAACTTTTTGCAGACGCCAACGGGGGCTATGACCGCAAGCAGGCGCTGACCATGGCCGGGATTTTGGCCGACTACAATGTGACCTGGTTCGAGGAGCCGGTCTGCCACCGTGATCGCCAGGGCTTGCGTCTGCTGCGGGACAGAGCCCCGGACGGCATGGAGATCACTGCCGGAGAATACGGCTTTCAGATCGGCTACTTCCACGAGCTGCTCGCAACCCAGGCGGTGGATGTTCTGCAGGCGGATGCCACCCGCTGCGGCATCACTGTCTTTCTTCAAGTGGCCGCTCTATGCGTAGCGCATCGGATGCCGCTTTCCTCGCACACGGCGCCGGCCACCCATCTTCATCCCTGCTGTGCGGCCCTTCCGGTACGTCACCTGGAGTATTTCCACGATCATGTCCGCATCGAGGGGATGCTTTTCGACGGGATTCGGGAGCCGGCAGCTGGGCGATTGGCTCCCGATCTCTCGCGGCCCGGCCTCGGCATCGAACTGAAGAGCCGTGATGCGGAGCGATTCAAGGTATGAATATTGAGAATGCAAAGTGGAGAACGACAGTGGATGCTTTTCATTTCTCATTGATCAAAGGAGGTCGCATGACCAGGGAATATCTCAAGGATCACGAACGGTTCGTCGTCCAGGAGCTCGATGCCGACGCCCTGGCCAGGGAACTGACTGCCTCAGTGGACGGGGAGGTGCGGTTCGACCGCGCCAGCCGGGCCCTTTACGCCAGTGATGGTTCCAACTATCGATTCATCCCGGTTGGCGTGGTGGTTCCCCGCACCCGGGAAGCGGTAGAAGAGACAATGGCCGTCTGCCGCCGCTACGGCGCGCCTATCGTTTCCCGGGGCGCCGGCACCGCCCTTGCCGGCCAGACCGTCAACGCGGCGGTGGTCATAGATTTCTCCAAATATCTCAACCGAATCCTGGCCATCGATCCGGGGGCCAAGACGGCAACGGTGGAGCCCGGCACCATCCTCGACCATCTGCGGGAGAAGGCCAGGCGTGAGCACCATCTTACTTTCGGCCCGGACCCGGCCACCCATAACCACTGCACTCTGGGCGGCATGATCGGCAACAACTCCTGCGGCATCCACTCGGTCATGGCCGGCCGCACCGTGGACAACGTCCACGAGCTCGAGATCCTCACTTACGACGGCCTTCGCATGCGGGTGGGCCCCACCAGCGAGGAGGAGCTCGAAAAGATCATCGCCGAGGGCGGCCGAAAGGGCGAGATCTACCGCAAAATGAAGGAGGTCCGGGACCGATACGGGGATCTCATCCGGGCGCACTACCCCAAGATTCCCCGTCGGGTCTCCGGCTACAATCTGGACGAGTTGCTGCCCGAAAACGGCTTCAACGTGGCCCGGGCCCTGGTGGGGAGCGAGGCCACTTGCGTGACCGTTCTCGAGGCGACTCTGCGGCTGGTGGAGCAGCCCCAAGGCACCGCGCTGCTGGTCTTGGGCTACCCGGATGTTTACACCGCAGCGGACCACGTGCCGCAGATCATGACTTACGGCCCAATCGGCCTGGAAGGGCTCGATCACCTTCTTATCGGCTACATGAAAAAGAAAGGGCTGCACCCCCAGGACATCCAGCTGCTTCCGGATGGCGAAGGCTGGCTGCTGGTGGAATTCGGCGGCAGGAACCAGGACGAGGCCCGCAATAAGGCCCGGGAGGCCATGGAGGCCCTCAAAGAAACTGACCAACCGCCCAGCATGAAACTCTTCACCGATCCGGAAGAAGAGGCGCTGGTCTGGGAGATCCGGGAGTCGGGCCTTGGCGCCACCGCCAATGTTCCGGGCATGCCCCTCACCTGGCCGGGCTGGGAGGACGCTGCCGTGCCGCCGGAGCGGGCCGGCGACTACCTGCGGGATTTTCGCAAGCTTCTCCACGAATTCGGTTATGAGGCCTCCCTTTACGGTCACTGGGAAGGCATCGATACTTATATGCAGTTCATCGATCGGTCCGCCGATCTGGTCAACAGCTACGGCGGCTCCTTTTCAGGCGAGCATGGCGACGGGCAGGCCAGGGCGGCTCTGCTGCCCAAGATGTACGGTCCGGAGCTGATGGAGGCCTTCCGGGAGTTCAAGGCCGCCTGGGACCCGGAGTGGAAAATGAACCCGGGCAAGGTGGTCGACGCTTATCGGCCCGACGAGCACCTGCGGCTGGGGGTGAGCTACGACCCCTGGCAGCCGGCCACCCATTTCCGCTTCCCCGACGATGAGGGAAGTTTCTCCCGGGCCACCCTGCGCTGCGTGGGGGTGGGCAAGTGCCGCCGGACCAAGGACGCTTTCATGTGCCCGAGCTTTCTGGCCACCCGCGAGGAGAAGGACACCACCCGGGGCCGGGCCCATCTGCTCTTCGAGATGCTGCGCGGCGACTTTCTGAAGGACGGCTGGGAAAGCGAGGAGGTGTTCGAATCCCTCGAGCTCTGTCTCGGCTGTAAGGGATGCAAGAAGGAATGCCCCGTGGATGTTGATCTCGCCACTTACAAGGCCGAGTTTCTGTCACACTATTATCGGAAAAAACGGCGGCCCCTTCCTGCCTATGCCATGGGACTCATCGGCATCACCGGCCGGCTGGGGGCCCTATTGCCCCGCACCGCCAATTTCCTCACCCAGGCCCCTCTTTTGCGCAACGTTGCCAAATTCGCGGGCGGGGTGGCCCAGGAGCGGAATCTGCCCGCGTTCGCCACCCGAACCTTCCGGGACTGGTTCCGGGACAGGCCGCCAGCCAATCCGGAGGGGGAGCAGGTCGTCCTCTATCCCGATCTCTTCAACGACTGTTTCTTCCCGCAGACCCTCGAAGCCGCAGTCCTCAATCTCGAGCACTGGGGCTTTCGGGTGCTGCTGCCTTCCGAGCGGCCGGGGGCCATCCGACCCCTCATCCACTACGGCATGCTCGATCAGGCCAAAAAAGAGCTGCAGCGAACGATTGATCTTCTCCGCCCCTTCATCACCGACGGCGTGCCGGTGATTTTCACCGAGCCGAGTACCGTCTCGGTCTTCCGGGACGAGCTGCCCGGCCTTTTCCCGACGGACCGGGACGGACAGCGTCTGACCCGGCTGAGCACCCTTTTCAGCGAATTCGTGGACGAGCGGGGTCTCGAGCTGCCGAAGCTCGAAGGCAAGGTGATCTTCCACGGCCACTGCCATCAGAAGGCGGTGCTTAAGGTCCAGGCGGCCAAAAACGTCCTGGCGCGAATGGGTCTCGAGATCGAGGAGCCGCAGAAAGGCTGCTGCGGAATGGCCGGGTCCTTCGGCCTGGAAAGGAAGCATTACGCCATCTCCATGGCCATCGGCGAGGAAGGACTTCTGCCGGCAGTCCGTCACGCGAGTGCGGCAACCTTTATCGTGGCCGACGGCTTCAGCTGCCGGACCCAAATCAAGGAGGGCACCGGCCGGGAGGCGCTGCATCTGGCCGAGCTCGTCCATCAGGCCTTCATGCAGGCTAGGAGGGAAAAAGAAATGACCGAAAAAAGAAAGATCGTTTCCCTTGCGGAGGTACGGACTCGATGGCAACGCGGCAAGCAGCGGTTGTTGGCCGCGCGGGAGAGATTCAAATCAACCGGCACGAACGACCAGGGTCGGCAGGAAGTGGTGGTGATCACCGGCGCCTCGGCCGGGGTGGGCCGGGCCACGGCCCATGCCTTTGCCCGGCAGGGTGCCCGGATCGGATTGCTGGCCCGGGACCGCGAACGGTTGGAACGCACCAAAGAGGAGGTCGAACGGCTGGGGGGCCAGGCGTTGGCCATTCCCACCGACGTTGCTGATCCCGAGCAGGTGGAAGGGGCGGCGGAAAAGGTGGAAAAAGCCTTCGGGCCCATCGACGTCTGGGTCAACAACGCCATGACCGCGGTCTTCGCCCCATTTAAGGAGATCACCCCCGAAGAGTTCAAGCGGGTCACCGAGGTGACTTATCTGGGCCAGGTCTATGGCACCATGTCCGCCTTGAAGCGGATGCTGCCCCGCGACCGGGGGGCCGTCGTTCAAGTAGGTTCGGCCCTTGCCGACCGCTCCATCCCGCTTCAATCCGCCTATTGCGGGGCCAAAAGCGGGATCCGCGGTTTTACCGACGCCATCCGCACCGAGCTCCTTCACGATCACAGCAAGGTGCATCTCACCATGGTGCAGCTGCCGGCCTTGAACACTCCCCAGTTCGGCTGGGTGCGCTCCAAGCTCGCCCGTAGGGTAAAGCCGGTGCCTCCCGTCTTCCAGCCGGAAGTGGCTGCGGACGCCATCGTCTGGGCCGGCCATCATCGGCGGCGCGAAATCTACGTGGGCCGATCCACTGTCGAGGCCATCTGGGCCGATAAGTTCATCCCCAGCCTGCTGGACAAGAAATTCGCCAGCTCCGGCTATGAGATGCAGCAGACCGAAGAAGCCGAGGATCCCAACCGCCCGGACAATCTCTTTGCGCCGGTGCCGGGCGATCCTGGGGCGCATGGCGCTTTTGACGTCCAGGCTTCCGAGGCGAGCCCTATTCTCTGGCTTTCCGAGAATCGGCGTTCGGTGGGCTTGAGCCTGCTGGCCGGCAGCCTGCTCGGGGCAGCCGCTTTGCTGGCCGCCACCAACCAGCAAAAAAAGAGGAGCCTTCCTCACCGTCGTCATCCCATGACCGGATATCACCAACACCGGGTGAGAGAGGAGCGGCCTGCCCGTATGGGCCGCATCATCCGCTTGGCCCCGGGAGGACGATGAAAAGGCGGAAACGTATGTGCGTGCATTCACCAGGACACTAATCTTGTCCTGGAAAGATATGGCCTGCAAGGCCCTGTAGATTTTACCGGCTTGGCGACATTTCGGGATGGCGCCCCATGCGGCCGCTGGGATCGGCGCCTGCTCAACGGGGCGCGGGCCATATGAGCAACCTCCCTCAACGAGCCTTTTGCGGCAATTCATTTTGTGAGCATCAGAAAAAGTCAACAAGAGGAGATAGATGCATGACCAGCCATCCCATCGGCCGCAAGGTCTGGGCCATTGCCGAGGGGTATATTCCTGCTTGGAGCCATGGCGTGGGGCCCCAGATGGAAAGCCACGAAACCGCCTGTCTCCTGAACACCACCGACCGGGACGCTCGGGTGCGCCTGACCATCTATTTCAGCAACCGGGAACCCGCAGGCCCTTATGAGATCATGGTCCCGGCCCGCCGTACCCTTCATATGCGTTTCAATGAATTACGCGAACCGGAACCCGTCCCCAAGGATACCGATTATGCCTCGGTCTTCGAATCGGACGTGCCCATCGTGGTCCAGCATTCGAGGCTCGACAGCCGCCAGGCGGAAAATGCTCTGCTCAGCACCATCGCTTACTCCGAATAGGGCGCTGCGACGAAAAAGGGGGAGGGGAGCTCATGAAAACGATCGCGGTCATGCTGCTCACGCTGGTCCTGGCTGCAACGGGTTTTCTCGTTTACATCCATTCGGGTGCTTATAATATCGCCGCTTCGGATCACCGTTATGGCCCGCTTCAGTGGATTCTTCAAACCACTCTGAAGAATTCGGTGCGGGCCCGTGCCGGCGCTATCAAGGCCCCGCCCCTGTATGGGCAGAATAAGGACAAAGGGTTCAAATATTTCGATGAGATGTGCGTCCTTTGTCACGGCGCCCCGGGGGTCGTCCCCTCCGAGATCGGCCGGGGCCTGCGGCCGGAGCCGCCCGACCTCTCAATGCATGTCGGCGACTGGTCGACGGCCGAGCTTTTCTGGATCGTCAAACACGGCTTCACATTCACCGGCATGCCCAGTTTCGGCACTACTCAGCCAGACGAGGAGATCTGGGATATCGTAGCCTTTCTTGAGGAATTGCCCGACGTCTCGCCTGAGGATTACCGAAATCTGCGGAAGCGGATCGATGCGGAAGAACGGAACAGGCAATACCAGCAGGAACACCGGCGGGAAAATCCCGGGCAGGGATGGGGAATCATTTATCGGCAAGCGATTTAGGGAAAGAAGGCAGATCAATTTTTTTGCCAAAACACCGTATCTATCCACTTAGCGGGTTGTAATCTTTTCGAACCTCCTTCTCTTCGGTACCTCGATCCGCTCTCCCTCTGCGGGGGCCAGCACCTCCGGGTGGATGGCGGAGGCCTCCTTCCGGAAAGCTTCATTTTCCTGATAGCGCTGAGAAAAGTGACCGAGAACCAGCTTCCTGGCCCCGGCCGCGGAGGCGAGCTGTGCTGCCTGGGCAGCGGTCATGTGGCCATACTTTGCGGCGAGATCGGCACGATCGGAAAGATAGGTGGCCTCGCAAAGCAGGAGATCCGCTCCGTCGGCCAGGACAAGAGCGCCGGGGCAGGGACGGGTATCCATGACCAAGGCGAAAACCTGACCGGGACGGGGGGTGCTCATCTCCGCCAAGGTCACGGTGCGGTCGGCGGATTCGATTTTTCCCTCCCGAAGCAGCCTGCCCACCGCCGGCCCCTCGATCTCCGCCGCCTGCAGCCGGTCGGGAAAGAGAGTGACTCCATCCGGTTCCTTGATGCGGTAGCCCCATGTCTCCACCGAGTGGTCCAGGGGTTGGACCTCCAGGATGAAGCGGTCGTCGGCGTCGATTACTCCCGGTTCGGAGACAGGATGTTCTTCCAGTCGGGCCGTTCGGTGATAAATGGCTGCATCCCGCAGATTTTGGTAAAAGCGGCGGCCGGAGGCCGGAAAATATATTTTCACCGTGTGGGCCACCCGGTCCAGGGAAATCCGTTGGATGACCCCGGCCAGACCCAGGCAGTGGTCGCCGTGAAAGTGGGTGATGAGGACCCTCGTGACGGCCGATGCGGCGATGCCGAGCCGGGCCAGCTGCCCTTGGGTCCCCTCGCCGGGGTCCATCAGGATCCCCTCCCCGTCCCAGAAAAGAAAGTAGCCGTTGTGGTGGCGGCGGGGAGTGGGGACCTGGCTGGCCGTGCCCAGCACAATCAATCTACGGGTGGACATGGACATATAATATTCTGAATTCCTTATTCCACCACAGAGTGCACAGAGATCACAGAGTAAAATCCTTTCGATAAAAAATCTTTGTGCCATCTGTGTTCTCTGTGGTCAATTCTCAGGTTCTTCTAGAAATCATACCACTTCACCCCGAAGCAACTGTCTGAGTGCCGTCTGCCGCTGGGCGGTGTCCCGGTTTTTGACCGCCATGGCCAGAGCCTTGCGGGTGCCGACGAAAACCGCGAGTTTGCGGGCCCGGGTGAGACCGGTATAGATCAGATTGCGGAAGAGCATCTTGAAATGCTGGCTCAGGACCGGGATGATCACCGCCTCGAATTCGCTGCCCTGAGACTTGTGGATAGTAATGGCGTAAGCGAGATCCAGCTCCACGATATCCTCCTTGCGGTAGGCGACCTCCCGCCGGTAGGGGAAGAAGGCGACGGTGCAGATCAGCTCCTCGGCATCGATGGCCTTGATGATGCCGATGTCGCCGTTGAACACCCCGAGCTCGTAATTGTTCCGGCGGTGAATCACCCTATCTCCTTCCCGGAAGATCCGTTCGCCCACGGTGAGCTGGCCCTTGCCGGCACCCATCGGATTGGCGCTTTCCTGTAAAAGCCGGTTGAGACTCGCCGTGCCCAGGCTGCCCCGAGTCATGGGGGAAAGCACCTGGATCTCGCAGTCGGCACCGAAGTAGCGCGGAATCCATTTCAGATAGAGATTGCGGATGACGTCGGCGGCGGCCAGGCCGTAATGGAGAGCCGACCAGGGGTGCACTTTTTTGAGGACGGCGCGCAGTTCCTCGGTGCCCGTGCGGGAGGCAAGCAGCCGTTCAAGATCGACGTGCTGAAATTTTTTGGGGATGGAGAATTCCGACTCATAGGGTACCAGGGTCTCCCCAGTGCGGAAAGCATAAGGACTTTCGGCATTTTCATTTTCCAGGCGGGCGGCCTTGAGGTCAAAGTGTCGTTTGGCCCTGGCGATGAACTGAAGCTGTTCCCGGGTGGCCTCTTCGGCATCGAGAAAAAGGCAATCCGCCTTATTTCGCCATAACTCCGGCTTCTTGAAAGGCGACTCGACGGGCGGCAGATCGCCGCTGTTGATTTGGTGCGCGTAGCGGATGATGAGCGATTCTTCGGCCTGGCGGAATATCTTAGTCAGCCGGTAGCAGTTCACCGTCTTGGCAGCGATCAAGTCCCGGAGTACGTCACCCGCACCCACGGACGGCAGCTGGTCGGCATCGCCGATGAAAAGCAGTCGGACTTCCTCAGGCACCGCCTTGAGAAGAGCGGCGGTAAGACTGATGTCGAGCATGGAGCACTCGTCAACGATGAGGACGTCGGTCTTGAGAGGAGATGCCTCATTTTTGTTGAAGGTGCCACCCTGCCATTCCAACAGCCGATGGATGGTTTTCGCCTCCCTACCGATCACCTCGCTCATCCGCTGGGCGGCGCGGCCGGTAGGCGCGGCGAGCAACACTTCGAGATCCATGGCCTCGAACAGACGCACCAGAATCAAAGTCGTCGTGGTCTTGCCGCAACCGGGGCCGCCGGTGAGAACGGCAAACCGGCAGCCGGCAATCCCTGCTACAGCCGCCGCCTGCTCCTCGCTCAGAGCAATGTTTTTCGACCGGCAGGTGCGGGCGATCCAGGCGGCGATTCGCCCATGGTCCACCTCGGGTGCCGCCGCCCCCATGGCCTTGATCCGCTCGGCCACTGCCAATTCGTCATAATAAAGCGATTTCGAATAGTAGCACGTCTCGAAAGCGCCTGACGCCGATGGCAGCAGCCGCACCCGCAGCAATCCCTCTTTCTCCATGCGGGTGAGCAGAGAAGGGATTTGTGCCGCAAGATCGAGCCCCAGCAGCTCCTGCACCTCAGTTTCGATCTGCGTTTGGGTGAGATAGCAATGGCCCGATTCCCGACTTGCCGCAAGCACGTGTCGGATGCCCGCCACGATCCGCTGGGGGCTGTTCGTCGCCAAGCCGATACTCAAGGCGATGCGGTCTGCGGAGAAGAAACCGATGCCGTAAATATCCTGGGCCAAGCGGTAAGGATCTTCGTTGACCAAACGAATGGCCTCATCCCCGTACTGCTTGTAAATGCGGACCGCGAACAGAGTGCTGATGCCGTGGGACTGGAGGAACATCATCACCTCGCGGATCGCCCTGTGCTCCTGCCAGGCCTCTCTGATGGTGGCCAGTTTCCTGACGGCGATCCCCGGCACTTCGGTGAGTTCCTCGATGTGCTCTTCGAACACCGCCAGGGTGTTGTCCCCGAAATGGCGAACGATTTTACGGGCGGTCTTGGGACCCACCCCCTTGATCAGGCCGGACCCCAGGTACTTTTCAAGGGCTGCGGCGGTCGCCGGTTTGCGCTCGACCGCGTCCGTGGCTTTGAATTGGCGGCCGTATCTGGGATGCACCGTCCAGGCGCCGCGAAACTCCATGGTGGCACCGGCAAAGACCTTGATCTGGTGGACGATGACCGTCTCCTGGGCCCCAGGGCGGTCGAAGGGAAGCACCCGCAGCACGGACCAGCCGTTTTCAGGATTGTGATAGGTGATTCGATCCACGATTCCCCGGAGGGTTTCGACGATCATGCTCGATTGAGCGGAGGTGATTTTCGGCATGGCTCTTTCTTCTCATAAATAGAAACCGACTGATGTTCAAGCTCTCTTTCAGGCGGGGTCTTATAGAGCCTGATGCGGAGAAGAGGATGGCGTGAGCCTCGGTACCGCTCACCTATCGCAGAAGATTTTCATTCTTGGCGATCTTCCGCACCAGATCCCGGTAATCATCGGCACCAGGTGAACCAGGGGCGAATTCATAGATCGTCTGCCCCGAGGAGGGAGCCTCTGAGAGCCTGACGTTATAGCGGATCGGCTTGCAAAGCAAATGCCCGTATAGCTTTTCGATTTTCTCCAGAATGCCGACGCACTTCTTGACCCGCTGGTCGTGGAAAGTCGGGAGGATGTACTTGAGGGCCACCTCCTGGCGATGTTTCTGGATGGCCGACAGGCTTTTCAAGAATTCCACCAGGCCTTGCAAAGTCATGATCTCGAGCGAGACCGGGGTGAGGATCTCATTGACGTAAAAGAGGACATTGACGGTAAGGGGATCCCAACCCGGTGAGGTATCGACGATAACATAATCGTACTGCTCTTCGATCGGCTTCAGGGCCTCCGACAGGGTAAGCTCCCCCCCGAAGTCCTTGCGGTCGATGAGCCGCTTGAGGCCGGCCAGAGATTTTCCGCCCGCCAGGAGCCAGAGCCGTTCCCTGGCCTTTATGATCGCTTCCTCCGCCGACAATTCTCCGGCGATGAACTCGGTGAGGCCGCCCTTCGGCTTGACCCCCAGGACGAAGCTGTCCTGACCCTGAGTATCGGTATCCACCAGCAATACTTTATAGCCGGAAAAAGCCAAGCCGGCGGCCAGGTTGACCGAGGTGGTGGTTTTGCCGACGCCCCCCTTGCTGATGCAGACGCCGATCCTGCGCACCGGTTGCGAAGGCTGGATTGGCGCCTCGTCGCTCTGCGTCGCCTCCTTAAGGGAGAATTGCTGTTCGCAGAATTTACACCGGGCCATCTTGACATTCGGCGGGATCTTCTTCTCGTCGATGTTGTACTGTTTATTGCAGTGCGGGCAGATCAGAAGCATGTGGCGCGAAGCCTCCCTGGTTCACGATAAAATGGCAGGATGGGGCCGCCGGAGAGCAGCAATTTGCACGAAATCAGGAATCATTGCCGTCTCGGTCGTCATGTAGGAACTGCCTGACGAGCAGGCTCTCCTTTCCTTTCTCTTCGTACTCCCGCAACAGTAGCTGCAGGGAAAAATTCACCAGGCTGGATTTCGAAACCCTCTTTCGCGCTTTTTCAGGAGCGAGATTCCGGATTCGGGGCAGAATCCGGTCAATGCTTTCGGCAATTTCCGGCGAAAGATAAAGAGAAACCTTCTTTTTCCTTAGGGCTTTCCCTTTCGAGCTTTGAACTTTAAGGCAAGTCCCCAACTGAGCAGGCTTTTTTTGCTGGGCGGGGCTCTCCAGTTGGAAGGGGCTTTCCGGCTGAGTCGGTCTTTTGGGCTGGGCAGTTTTTTCCGGAGTTATAAGATCGCTCAGCTCCATCAAGCCTGGGATAGTTCTCTCATCAGAATTGGTGAGCACATCTCCAAGAATGTCCACCTTTTTGGGCATGATCCGGTCCTCGGGACAACCTAGCGTTGGTTAGCTGAATAAACAGTTTTCTGTATATAAATTTTTTTCAGCCTTTTGTAAACAAGTTGGCACGAATCCGGTACACGTAATCAAGCAATCGCTGCTGACTTTTTTCATCCATGTCTATGAGTTGGATTCCACATAAACAATGATCGGTCTCATATGGAGTGACATGAACAATTTTTCCAGAGAGGCGTATATGATCCCCCTCGATTTCCAAGCCGATCTCATGG
Source organism: Deltaproteobacteria bacterium (assembly GCA_037379765.1). Classification (GTDB taxonomy): domain Bacteria; phylum Desulfobacterota; class Desulfobulbia; order Desulfobulbales; family UBA5123; genus JAJYKH01. Next base: position 14,904 of record JARRJE010000043.1, on the reverse strand, counting down.
ACGTGGTCGCTGACCTTGAATGGTGCAGGGTTCGGCAGGCGAATGCCGATTCCGTGACTGCCCAGATTCACGATCTCGTATTCGCTCCCGTCGACCGTAATGTTCACGCGGTCACTCTTCTTCACAGGAACACGATAGATTTGGCGGATAACCTGCTCCAGTTCCATTGCCGATACCTCGCAAAAAATTCAGTTCCTTTCTGTTAAGCAAATAATATTCTAGATTTCAAGAGATTTCCCGCTATTGGCCTGTTTTTGTTGATGGTCTGGAGAATAGGACCCGTGAAAACAAGAAATATGTCGAAATATTAGTGCAATATTTTTGGAAAAGGCCGGCTGGCGATTCAAGGTTCCTCCGGGAAGGGCGGTAGGCCAAAGGCAGGTGGAAGGCGAAATCGATTTCATGCTGGAGAAAATGCTTTCAGTTTGTACTCTGGTGGCCCGTGTCAGGGCTAAAGGTAATGAGAGAAGAAAGGAGGTTGGGCAAATGTGGAAAAAGAGCTGTTGGGGATCAGATCCGTTGAAGGAGGGCCATCGGGAACCGGGCAAAGACCTCCGCCGCAATGAGGGTTGCTTGTCCCTCTCGGCGGCCGGCAGTCACCGTTTCGCCAGTGAAAACGTTTCTAAAAGACGCACTGATCTCGGAATCGGGAAGCATCAGGATCGTGTCGCTCCAGATCTCTCCAATGGGAGGCTGGCCATTCTTCAATCCCAGGCCGATGAGCAGGCGCGGCACCGCCACCAGGACCGCGGTATAGTCCAGCCTGCGCAGAAAGCTGACCACCCGCCGGCCGTGAATACCGCCGGTGGTCGCCGGAATATATTCCCCCTCAGTGAACAGTTGCTGATGCTTCCGGCGAAAAGTGAGGGCCTTGTGGGTGAGAAAGAGCTTGATCCGGTTGTCGGCCGGCCATCGGGTCAAATCCTCGGCAAGGGCGGGCAGGCCGGTGGTGCGTTCCCGCTCTTTCAGTTCCGCAAGCAGTGTGGCGCCGGCCTCGTAATCAACCGGGGTCCGGTTGTCGGGATCGACAAGAGTCAAGGTCCAGAGTTCGGTTCCCTGAAAGAAATCAGGGGTGCCGGGAGAGGCGATCTTGAGTAAGGTTTGGGCCAGGGAATTGAACAGACCGTAGCGGGAAACGTAATTCTGGAAAGACAGGAAATCGTCGAGGAAACTGCGGGACCGGAGCACATTTTCAATAAAGCGGGTGAGGGCCTCCTCGTAATCCCCGTTTTGATTGATCCAGCTGGTATGAGTTTTTGCCTCCCGGGCCGCCTTGAGCATGTATTGGTTGATCCTTTCGACAAAGGATACGAACTCTTCCCCGGTTGGAGTTGTCAGAGGCCAGGCCCCTACCAGGGTCTGGTAGAGGAGATATTCGGTATTGCGTTCCGGGACCGCCTCGCCGTCCACCATCGTCTTCCACCGGCGATTCCGGCGGCTCCAGCGGTGCAAGTGCTCGTGCCACTGCTCCGGGATTTCCGAGAGCACGTTGATGCGGGCCCGCACATCCTCGCTGCGTTTCGAATCATGGGTGGAGGTGGCCAGCAGGGTATGGGGCCAGGTGCCGATCTTTTCCCCATTTAATGCGTGAAAGTTATTGGGCGAAAGGCCGAATCGGGCAGGATTGCCCCCCACCTCGTTCAGGGAAACGAAGCGGTTGTATATGTAAAAGGCAGTATCCTCAAGCCCTTTGGCCATCACCGGTCCGGTGAGCTGCTGAAATTTCATGATGAATTCGAAGCACTGAGTTTGAACTGCCTCGTCGGACCGTTCGGGATAGCGCCCCAGAAGAACGTCCCGCAAGAAATCGAAGATGGAACCGCTCAGGTCGCGGCTGGCGCGCTTGGCTCTGGCGATCGCTTCCTCCAGGTAGCGCCGATCGCGGTCCGCGATGCCCCGGGAATCGATATAGGTTCGGTAGATGGGGAAAAAGGCGATGACTTCGACGATGGCCTGTGTGAGATTGTTGAGGGTAAAGTCACGATAATGTCGGTCTTTCTCGGAGATGCGATTGAGGCTGCGGCCAAGGACGTTGATTTCGCTGGCCATGGATGACCGCATGATCAGCTTTTTGGTTTCCAGCTGCAGTTCGGCAAAGGGCCTGTTCTCTCCGGTGAAGCGGGTGTAAATGCGGTTGATGGTCCGGACCTTGCCCCGATCGATGAAGATCCCGTTCACTGCGTTCATGAACACGTAACCGGTGGCCCCGTAAATCGGCCAATAGGGCGGCATGGGCTCGCCGTCCATAAGGATTTTTTCACCCACCATATAGAAGGGTCGTTTCAAAGGGGTGCCTGGGATCTCCAGAATCTCGTTCCGGTACCAGCTGCGCATGGTTTCGATCGCGTCCTTTTCATTTCCCTTCGGCTCCGGACCGAGCGCCGCTCGACAAAGCTGGATGAAACATTCCTCTTGCAGGCTTCGAAAATAGGCGGTGGGGTTGTAAAGACCGTCGGGGTGGTCCACCCGCAACCCGGTGACCTTGCCCTCCCGTACCCATTCGAACACTAAGGCGTGTGCCTCCTGGAACACCTCGGGGTTTTCCATGCGCACCGCGGCCAGATCATTGATATCGAAAAAACGTCGATAGTTGATCTCTTCCGTGGCCACCCGCCAGTAAGCGAGGCGGAATGCCTGATCGGAGAGCAGGGCGTCGAGGTCGTCGAAGCTGGCGGGCACTCCCCGTTCGCCGTTATAAAGCTGCACGCGGATATCGATGAGCTCACGGATGGCGGCATTGCGGTTATTCAGATCGTCGAGCCGCCGTTTGATGACCTCCTTTTCCCGCCTTCTCTCGGCCATTCGGGCGGGATCGGTCTCCCTCCGGTCCGGGAGGTTGTTGAGGGCGGTGATGATGCTGAGCAGTTCCTGGTAGTTTTCATTCTCGGCGCCCATCTTCCCCCCGAGCTCTTCTAGATCCTGGTCATTGCCGAAAATGCGGGGGTAGGTTTTGGGATCGAGCGGCAGACGGTGCTCGTAGTAGGTGACCTGAAAACCGCCGCCGGCCAGAGAAAGATGCAACTCTCCGTTCTCCAGGACGCGGCCGTACTGGTCGCCCAGGATCGGGAGGATGACTTTATCCTCCAGCTCTTCCTTCAACGGCTTCCAGTCGATATCGAAATAGGAGGCATAGGGTGAGCTCTGACCATTTTCGAGCACATCCTGCCACCAGCGATTGCTGCTGCCGCCGATGCTCATATGATTGGGAACGATATCGAGTATCTGCCCCATCCCGTATCGGTGGAGGGTGGACACGTATTCTTCGAATTCCTCTTCGGTGCCGATTTCGGGATTGAGTCGGCAGTAGTCGGTGATGTCGTAACCGTGCATGCTGCCTGGCCGAGACTGAAAGAAGGGAGAGGCATAGATGTCGGTGATGCCCAGCTCATGGAGGTAGGGAAGGATCCGGCAGGCATCGACAAACCGGAAGTATTTGTTGAACTGCAGTCGGTAAGTGGAAACGGGCAGACGGGGAGGGACTGCGGCGGCGAATTTTTTGAACAGACGTTTGAGACGTTTGGGAGTAAGAGGGTGCTCCGTCATGGGTGGCTCTCAGCTCAGCACCGATTCGAGGTTGAAGTTGAGCTTGCCGCCGATGGCGCGGAAGTGCGCCACCCATTCCTTTGTTTCGGGATCGCCCGTCTGGCGGGCAGCAATTTCCCCGTAAACGGTTTTCGCCAGCCGGTAATAATGGTTCTGGACGGTCCAGAACTTGACTTCGAAGGGCATGCGAGCGGCCAGGTCGATGAGCCCCTCCACGACCTTCATGCGCCGGAGCTCCGCCGGACTCGCGGCCAGGGCTTCCATGTTTTTCTCCAGGGTATGCCGCAAGGCAAACTCCAGCTCGACCGCTTGCGGCGCCACATCCCATTTTCGGCATTCCTTGAGAAGATGATCGACCCGGTCGGCGTCTACCGATTCGCCTTCCAACTCCCGTTTCAGATCCAGATTCAAAATGAAATCGGCCGCCGTATAAAAAACCTTGGGGATGGGGATGCCGGTCTCTTTGAGAAAGGCAACCAACAACCGGTTGTCTTCGTACAGCCTCCGGTAGGCGAGCTCAGAGCTCTCCAGGGTGTCCTTGAGCAACGTCTGGAGGGTCCGGCGCTGTTCTTCCTTGAAGAGATCACGCAGCGAATAGCTGTGGGTGCCGAAATGGGTGTCCATCAGCCGCACAACATCGCTGAAAGCTCCGTTTTCGAATGTGGCGTGCAGCTCCTCCGTCATTATCTTGAAATGCTTGACGCCGCTGAACCGGCGGATGCCGCAGTTGATGTCATGGGTGCCCAGGTACAGGGCGGCGAAGCTGACCGTTTCGGAATTCCCGGTGATCTCAGAGGATATGAGGCAGCGGCCGGTGACCAGGGCAGCATTGCCCGCTTCGCTCTTTCTGAAATCCAACTTTTCGATTTCGTAGCAGTAGATGAGGGTGTCCTCGGCATACTCTTCGAAAAGCGAGCTAATGGCGTAGTGGACCCCCACTTTTTGCAGATCGACCACCGACGGATCGACAAACTTTTTATAGACGGCCGCTCCGTTGCCGTGCTCGGGGATATTGCTGGAAGCCTTTTCCAGCAAATCGAAGAAAGGGATGCTCTCGAAGGACTCGTCGATTTCCTGGGCAAGCTGAATGGCGCGGCCGGCGTACTGTAGGATCTGAACAGTCTCGATACCTGAAATTTCATCGAAAAACCAGCCGCAGCTCGTATACATGAGCATGGAGTTGCGCTGCATCTCCAGAAGCTTGATGGCCTTCACCCAGTCGTTGCGGGCTAGTTTCTTGGCCTTGTGGCGGTCGAAAAATTCGTTGAGGTTGGCCTCGGAACGATCGAGCACCACGTCGATGTAATCGTCCCGGGCCGCCCAGGAGTCACGGAAATAGGTGGGGGCCCGCCGTTCGTAGATGGCGGCGAACCGGTCCCGAAGCCAGTCGAGGCTCTCCCGCAGCGGCGCCCGCCACTGCTGGTTCCAGCCGGGGTGCATACCTGAGTTGCAGCCGCAGTCGCTGCGCCAGCGCTCAATGCCGTGCACGCAGCTCCAGGAGCTGTCTTCGTAGATCTGCACTTCGTGGGTCGGAGGATTTTTCTCGAGATACCAGCCATAGTTGGTGATCTTGGCCAGTTTGTTGCTTTCGATGTAGTGAAGGGCATAGGACAGGGCCATCTCTCCGTGCCGGTGATGATGGCCATACGACTCGCCGTCGGTGGCGATGTGCATGAGCTGCGGCCAATGCCGATCTTTGGAAAAACCGTCCAGAAGGCGATGGGCGAATTCCTCGCCGCTCTCCAGCAGCCGTTCGAAGGCGATGGCCCGGGAGATGGGGCCGTCATAAAAGAACAAATCGATGGTCCGGCCGGAGGGCAGCCGGACCAGGTAGGCCCGGGTGGGATCGATCCGGGAGTCGGTCACGTCCTGCCACTCCTTTTTGCTGTCGATCGGGCGGATCTTCTGAGCCTGGTTGGGCGCCAGAATGGTGAACTTGAGTCCCGCCTCCGCCATGAGCTCCAGGCTTTCCAGGTCGACTGCGGTTTCCGGCAGCCACATGCCTTCAGCGGGCCGGCGGAATCGGCTTTCGAAGTCCCGCAGGCCCCAGATGATCTGGGTTTGCTTGTCCCGGCTGGAAGCCAAGGGCATGATGAGGTGGTTGTATGCCTGGGCAAGGGCCGAGCCGTGGCCGCCATAGAGGTTCCGGCTGCGGCGGTCTGCCTCCAGAATGGCCTCATAGGTGGGTGGGGCATTCCTTTCCAGCCAGGAGAGCAGGGTCGGCCCCATGTCGAAGCTGATTCGGGTGTAGTTGCTCACAATCTCCTGGATGCGCAAGTCGTGATCCAGAATGCGCGAAGAGGAGTTGGTGGCGTAACATTCGGCGGTGATCCGCTCGTTCCAGTCATGGTAGGGATAGGCGCTGTCCTGGATTTCCACTGCCTCCAGCCAGGGGTTTTCCCGGGGAGGTTGATAGAAATGGCCGTGGATGCATACGTAGCTGTCCATCGTAACCTCTTAAGGGTTATCCGGCTTTTGAGCGCGCTCTTACTCTGGCGGAGCTCGCAGGAGCCAGCTCGTACAGAAAGAAACTGTGGGGTGGCAGTTCGAGAGGCCCTTCAAGATTGCGGAGCTCTGAGGCAGCCGCCTCGGGCTCTGGCGAGCTGATCAGCAACCGCCAGGTCCCGGGCAGGCCGGCCGCTGCAGGCTGCGGCCTCTCATCGAAGTTTACCGTATAGAAAAGCTGGCGTCCCCATTGCCGCCGGCGCATGCGGAGGGTCCGGCGCGTGTTGTCGGCGGCAACCTCCAGATTCGATTTGTCAGGATGACGCAGCAACGGGTGGCGCTTGCGCAAGTCGATCAGCCGGCGATAGAAACCAAACAACTCCCGGTGCCAGCCTTCATGCCGCAGTTCCGGATTGAGCCGGGATCGGGCAAAGGTGGATTCGGCCTGGGGGTCCGGCAGATCCTCTCCCCAGGCAAATTCAGAGAATTCCTCCCGGCGTCCTCGGCGGACCGCTTCCGCCAGCTCTTTGTCCCCGTGGCTGACAAAATATTGAAAGGGAGCGGTCTCTCCGTATTCCTCGCCCATGAACAGGAGCGGCACATAAGGGGAAGGCCACGAACTGGCCGGCGGGCCGCTCCCGAGAGGAAGTGCCGAACCGCCGCCTCCGAAAAAGGGAATACCTGCCGTCATAGACGTAGCCGTTCTCCAGGGCCGCAGCCAGATCGGCAATCGAGCCGAAATCGCGGTAATAGCCTTGACTCTCGCCGGTGAGCAAGGTGTGAACCGCATGATGGAAGTCGTCGAGCCACTGGGCCTCGATCCCGTAGCCTCCTATCTCCCGTGGATTGATCAGGCGCACGTCGTTGAGGTCGCTTTCAGCGATGAGGTAGGCCCGGTGGGTGGCGCGGGCCGCCACCTCGTCGTTGAGCTCGAGGAGGATGTGGCGGGCGCTGAAATCGAAGATGCCGTGGACCGCATCCAACCGCAGGGCGTCGATGTGGAAGTCGTTGATCCAGGAAAGGGCGTTATCGATCACGAACCGCCTCACCTCGTCGCTGTCCGGGCCGTCGAAATTGATCGCCATTCCCCACGGCGTCCGGTATTTCGGGGTGAAATAAGGGCCGAAGTCGGAGAGATAATTGCCCTCGGGGCCCAGGTGGTTGTAAACCACGTCCAGAATCACCGCCAGCCCGGCCCGGTGGCAGGCGGCCACCAGTCGCTTGAAACCCTCCGGCCCGCCGTAAGTGTTCTGCACCGCAAACGGATAAACCCCGTCGTAGCCCCAGTTTCGGCCGCCGGGAAACTGGGCCACCGGCATGATCTCGATGGCGGTGACCCCGAGCTCCTCCTTCAGGTAGTCGAGGCGGGGAATGATCGCCTCGAAGGTGCCCTCCGGCGTGAAGGTGCCCACATGCAGCTCGTAGATGAGATAATCGGCAAAAGGCGGATTGAGCCACTCCTCATCGTCCCAGGGAAAATCCTTATGGCATACCGCCTGGGAAGCCTGGTGAACCCCGTCCGGCTGGAAACGGGAGGCCGGATCGGGACGGCTGAGCTCTCCACCCAGGATGAAGAGGTAGCGCGGGGGTTTATCCAGTCCGGAGACCATGGCCTCGAAGTAGCCTCTGTCCCGGGGAGCCATGGCCAGGGTTTCCTTCCGGGGGGTGAGTAGACTCAGCACCACCTCCTTTCTAAGCGGCGCCCATACCAGAAAGTGGTATGTGCCGTTACCCAGGTGGTTGGCTCCGAGTTTCTCGACCATGGCGTTTTGTTTGCTGTGACGCAAAGACCTCGCCAGAGGACTTTCGGCTCAAACGAAAGATCCGCAGCCTGAGTTTGTCTCTTCCCGCCGCTAGGCTGTGGACCCGGAATAGCTTCTACCGATCCGGCGAGAATGATTGGAGTTACGTTCTTTTCTTTACTCGCCTAGAGAAAAGAACCCAAAGAAAGGGCGCCCCGTGTCACTTGCCCGCCTGCGGCGGGTTCCCTGTACGCCCTCGCAGTTGCCGGGAGTTTAAAAACTCGCCCCTTGCAGGGGCTCAAACAGTTCAAACTCCTTTTTCGGCAGCCTCTGCGGTGCTCGGCCGCTTGTCAATGGGGTTTTGAAGCTCTCCTGTCATGAGGCTTCGAGGCCATCCGCTCAGAGCTCAAAAAGGGTTCCCTGGTCCTGGAATTCGGTGGCGTACCAGACGGCCAGGTAATCCCGGATCTGCCGGGTGATCAGAAAATTGTCCCTGACCACCGCCTTGGCGGCTTTGCCGATCCTTGTCGCCATTCCGGGATTGTTGAGGAGCTGCCGGATGCGGAAAGCCGCCCCCTCCTCCGAGCGGACGAGAAATCCCGAATTGCCGTGGGTGATCTGCAGGGGGATCCCGCCCACGGCGCCGCCGATCACCGGTTTGCCTTTCCACATCGCCTCGGAAACGGTGAGGCCGAACCCTTCCTTGAGGGACTTCTGCAACACCACGGTGGCCAGCCGCTGGAGGGCATTAATATCCTGATCGCTGTATGGCGGCAGGAGCAGAATATGGATGTCCGGATCACCGGCGGCGAACTCCCTCACCTCGGCGAGCACCGCTTCCCCTTCGGGGTCGTCGCTCGCCGGGCTGCCCGCCAGCACCAGGCTGCAGTCGTTGTATTTTTTGACCATGCGGTAAGCACGGATCACCCCCAGAGGGTCCTTGAAACGGTCGAACCGGGACACCTGGACCAGCATGGGTTTGTCCCGCTGCAGGTCGTATTTTTCCGCCACTGCCCGGATCTCTTCTTCCGAGAGCTCCTTGTTCTTGTCGCTCAACGGATCGATGGAGGGGGGCACGATGTACTCGTGAATCTTCATGGGCTTGGCGAAGCTGGCCACGGAAAATATGGCGGCGTCGTATTTGCCGCAGAAGGTGGCGAGATGCTTGAAGACCGATTGGTGGGGGGAGGAAACGTCGATGTGGCAGCGCAGTAGCCATTTTTGCCCCGGCCGCTTAGGCTTGAAATTGATCAGGCCCGCCGGCTGGGGGTCGTGGATGAGAACGGCATCGGCTGCGAGGTCGAGCTTGGTGGCGTTCTGTTTGTTGATCTCATAATAATGCTCCCACATCTTCTCGGAGATCTTTTCCGGGTCCCCCTGCAGGGCGTTGTGGATCTTTTTGGTGGTATCGAAGAATTTCTGGTCCCCTTCGATCACTTCCCAGCGGGCGTCGATGCCCAGGCTCTGGAGCAGGGGAATCATCCGTTGAAGGATCTCCGCCACGCCGCCTCCCGCCTTGGTGGAGTTGATGTGCAGAAAAGTTTTTCCTTCCAGTTCCTGGCCAAGTTTCTGGAGGAGGAGCAGGTCGCGCTTAGGAGAGATGCCGGCATATTGTTCAATCATCCGAGCACCTCCATCATTTTGGTGAGCTCCTCTTCAATGATCCGGATGAGCAGCTCTCTGATCCCCTCGAGGTTGTGCATGAAGATGTCGATGGCCCGGATCCGGGCGGCGATCTCAGGGCCGCCGACTACCTCCTCCACCCACTTGGAAAAATCGTCTTCTCCGGCGCCGAGCCGCACCCGCGCCTCATAGAAGTGGTAATAGATCGAGCTCATATCCACGAATTTGAGCGCCATGAGGAGCTCGGCCAGATTCATGACCCGGAAGCCGGCCGGAAACACGTAAGTGACCGCCTCTTTGAAATAGAACTGATTGCCGGGCATGGCCGGCCGCGGTTCGGGAAAGTTGGCGGTGTAAGCATCGATCACCCGGAGCAGCTCCGCCCGCAGATCGGCCACGGATTCAAAGGCGAAGGCGTCGATGATGGACAGGTGCTCGGCGAGCATTCCCTCTTCCAGGCCCTTGCCGGCCCACTGCGCGAAATCGTTGGTGTATTCGAGGATATGGCCTTTGGCGAAGTATCCGTAAGTGTGATAGAAAATGCAGTCCTCGCTCACCTCGGCGATCAGGTCCCGAAGCTCGGAGAGGGTTTCGGCTTTCTGGCCGGTCGAGCGCGGAATCGTGACGATATCCCGGAATTCGAAGGCCGTATTCTTGGCTGCGGTGATGATCTGCTGAGTCATTCGGGTCTCCAGGGTCGTGATCCCTTGGCCTTCTCCATGGTAGCCTTTTTGCTTTACCCCTGACAAATAAGGGGTGTCGGGAGGGAAGGGGGTCACGGGCCGGCTTTGGGCGTGATGGGCCGACGCCCTGGCCTGTGAGGGGCCGGGCGCCGGCCTCCGTCTGCCGGTCACAGCTCGGGGAATTTGAATTTCAGGGAATCCTTGTCCGCCTCGTGTCGGACCTGAACCGTGATTTCGAGCTGGCCGCTGCGCAAGCCCAAAACCAGCGGCAGCTCGCCCTGACCCCCTTCGAGATGAAGAATGCGGCGCATGATTTCGACCATCGGCTCGAAGAGCTCCACGGGCGGCGCCGGCAGCAACTCCTTGCTTTCGTTCTTCACTTTGACTTCCAGCCCACCGTCCTTTCTTTTCAAGGTCAGCTTCCTGGCCTTTTCCGATATGGTGTGCATGATGGCCAGCGACAGGTACTTGCGGGCGTCCTCCTCCGGATCGGCGATCGGATTCCGGCTCATTCTCTCCATTTCGGCCAGATAGTCGGTTTCCAGAAAACAGTCGCACATCTCCTGGAGCTTTTTGTGCTCGTTGCGGGTTATTTCCATGGCTCTTCTCCTTTTTGATCGATCATAAGAGAGTTTGTCCGCTGGAATAGTTTCTAAATAATTATATTCATTCATACAATAGGCACAAAAAAGCCGTCAAGTGGAAATGGGCCGTCGGCCGAAAGTTGCCGGCTAATGCTTGTCAACGGAGGCTGTAATTTCCTACAATAAAAGTCGTAATTCCAGTAGACGTCGTATTTCCATTAGACATCGATTGCGGGGCAACCCGATCCCTAATTCGCGGGGGAGGTGGGTGGTTATGTCCTCTGGGGAGAGGAGAAGCCGGTCGGTTTATCTGTGGCCGGGATTGATCCTTTTGCTGATCGGCACAGGGTGTGCTCCCCTGTCGTCGTCGTTTTTCTCTCGACTCGCCGATAACAATATCGAAGGATACGAAGCGCCGGGGACAATCGATTATTCTCCGGCGCTTCTGGAAAAGGCGGCGAAGGCTCTCGCGGCACAAGGCCGGTATCGGCGCGGTCCGGTTTACGGCATTGCCATGCAGGATGCATTGCGCGGCCTGCAAGCCGAGCGGGATCTGCCGGTGACCGGCCGTTTCGATACGGAAACCCTTCTGGCCCTTGATCTCGACCCTGCCCTCCTGCCCGGTGGCCTGCCTTCGATCAAGCCCGATCCCGTCTCTCAGCTGGTTTCCAATCTCAAGGCGTTCGTCGATTCGACAAAGACAACACGGCCGTCCCCTCCGGAGCATTCGCCAGGCCGGTTTTCGGCGCAGAGTCCTCTCTCTCACCTCGCCGCTCCGGTCGCGGTCCTGGTAACGGGCAAGAAACCTTTATGCACGGGCTTTCTGATCGGCCCTGATCTTCTGCTCACTGCCGCAAGTTGTCTGACCGGCCCTGATTCATGCGGAGAAATCGTCGCCCGTTTCAATGACCAGGAGGATGCCAAAGGCCGGCCCTTAGCTGCAGCCGATTACCGTTGTCGGGAAATACTCGAAATCGATCAAAAGCTGGGCTATGGCCTTGTGCGGCTGGCTGGCCAGCCCGGCTATGATTGGGGCTACCTGGAATTGGCCGACGAGGGGACGGCAGAAGGAGAATCCCTGGCGGTGATCGGGCATCCGGCCGGGGCCGGTAAGCGGATCTACACGGAATGCCGAGCCGGCGGCCCGGCTGGGGGGCGGGATTTCGGCTTCTCCTGTGAGGAGGGGATCAACATGCCCGGCGCCCCGGTGATCAGCCTCCGAAGTCGCCGTGTGGTGGCCATGCTTCGGGCCGGCAGAATCTCTTCGGGCAAAAAAGGAGTGGGAATCGGCTCCCGAAGGCTGTTGGCGGCCTGTCCCACTTGTGAGCCGCTCCGCCTCGGCCGCGGCCTGCTCGCTCTCGGCAACGGCGCCAGTGATTTCTTTCTGCAGCAGGGAGGCCGTCTGGGCCTGCTCTCCAGCGGAGAAGAGGGCCAGGGAATCGAATGGCTGCCGGCGACATGGCTGGGCCGGTGGAACCTGCCCGGCCGCTATCGGGCCTATGCAGTGGACGTCGACGGCGACGGGGCGGATGAGCTGGTCTTGGAAAATTCCGAATGGCTGGCGATTTTCAAAGGAAAAGACGGTCAGCCGCAGTTGCACTGGATGGCCCACGACCAGATCGGCAACTGGCAGCTCAGTAAAAATGATCTGGCCTGGCCTGGAGATTTCAATGGTGACGGTCGGGACGACCTGCTGATGTTTAATGGCCGCCGCCTGGGGTTGCTTACAGCCAACGGCCGCAAATTGACCGGCAACTGGTTGAGCGAACGGCATCTCGGCAAATGGCGTTTCAGTCGGGCGGATCGGTTTGCCGTCGGCGATTTTAACGGTGACGGTCGCGATGACGTTCTGGTTCACCGGGATACGGAGGCTGCTCTTTTTCTCTCTCGCGGCAAACGACTGGATTTGGTCTGGTCCGCAGCCGGCCGCATCGGCTTCTGGGGGCTGGCGGCGGAGGACGAGTATGCTGCGGGTGATTTCACCGGTGATGGTTGCGACGAGCTCCTTGTCCGCCGAGACAGGGAATTGGCCATGTTGAAAATGGCTGACGAGAAGATGGAGGTCCAATGGCGGCGACAGGGCCGGCTCGGTTCCTGGCATCTGGGTTGGCAAGATCGATTGCATATCGCCGACTTTACCGGCGACGGCCGGGACGACGTCCTGATCCGCAGCAACGAATGGATCGGGCTGCTGGTCTCCAGCGGCAGGTTCTTCACCACTCCCTGGCTCGGTTTCGATCGTTTCCGGGGCTGGGACCTCACTCCTTTCGACCGTGAATTGATCGGCGATTTCAATCGGGACGGCAAGGCGGACCTTCTGATCATCGGTCCTTGGGGCAGCGGCCGTTTTCTTTCGACCGGCGACGCCTTGGTCGAGGATAGTGTGCCGCAAGGGCTCGTTCTCGCTCCGTCTCCAAAATAAATATTTGATATTACATAAAAAAGTTAAAATTTTTCCTGAGGCACCGCCTCCTTTTCTCTTGACAAGCAAAAAGCCGCTGTTGTGTAATTTTTAAGGAGCTTCCGTATTCCATTTACAAATGGCCGTTGACAATGCCAAGCCTGCCTGTTTCCGGTCTCGCCACCAGGATGAAAACCACGATTTCCCTCCGGGAAGGATGATCCATGTACCTGAGCTATTACAATCTCAAGCGCAAGCCGTTCCAGATCAATACCGATCCCCGTTTCCTCTGGCTGGGAGAAAAACACAAAGAGGCGCTGGCCACTCTCAAATACGGCATCCGCGACAGCAAGGGGTTTCTTCTCCTCACCGGAGAGATCGGCACCGGCAAGACCACCCTGATCAATGCACTGCTCAACAGCCTCGATGAAAACGTCATTGTGGCCACTATTTCCGATCCGGCCCTGAGCCGTCTCGAATTTTTCCAATACGTCGCCATCTCCTTCGGCATCCGGCAGCCGATCAACGGCAAGGTCGACTTTCTCATGCATTTTGGCCGCTTTCTGCAAGAGGCGGCAGCGCAAGAACAGAAGGTGCTGCTCATTATTGACGAGGCCCAGCGCCTGAGCCACGAGCTGTTGGAAGAGATCCGGCTGCTCTCTAACATAGAAAAGCAGCAGGCCAAGCTGCTCAACATCTTCTTCATCGGCCAGAGCGAATTCAACCAGGTGCTTGAAGACCCGCACAATAAAGCGCTCCGACAAAGGATCAGCGTCAATTACCATATTGATACCTTGAGCGAAGCGGAAACGGCTGATTATGTCCGGCATCGGCTCCTCATTGCCGGCTCCCGCAAGGTTTTGTTCAGCCCTGACGCCCTCCACCAGATTTACCTCTATTCAGGTGGATTTCCGAGGCTGATCAATATCATCTGCGACCGGGCTCTGCTGACCGGCTACGTGGAGGATGTCAAACAGATCAAGGCCAAGATCATCAAGGAATGTGCTCGGGAGCTGAAG
>JARRJE010000043.1:0-789 GCA_037379765.1 Deltaproteobacteria bacterium | reverse complement strand
AAAGAGGAAAGCCAGGAAGTCGGACGAAAAGATCAACAACAGCGGTCGATTCTGGTTGCCCGCCTTGCTGGGGGGGCCGGCGCTGGTGGTGGGCGCCGGGATGCTCTTTATTCATGCCGCCGGGTGGCACGAAGGGCAAAAGATGCAGCAACTCCAGGAGATTGTGGCTGATCTTCATGGCGACTTTGCAGAAGTCCCGGGAACGCAGGCCAAAGCGGCGAAAGTGAACGCGGCAACGAAGCCGCCGGTTTCGGAACAGCCTGAGATGGATTCGATCCCGCCCCAGGCGGCTTTCGGAGCGGAAAGGAGCTTCCCGCCGGCCATCGCTGACAAACGGCCGTCGGTCGAAGAACAAGAAAACGGCCGCACAGAGAGGGCAAAATCAGAGGAACTGGCCTCGGTTGAAAAGAAGAAGCCGGCTATCATCGAAGAGAATCTGCCTGAAGGGGAGGAGCCGCTGGCTGCGGAAAAGAAAGAAGCTGCCGAGGGAAGGGATCAGAGAAAGGAACCGGCGGTCGGCTTCAATGATCCTGCCACGGGCGGAGCATTCATCGGAGGGGCCGGCACCGCCGGGCCGCACAATTTCATCGTCAATTTCGCTCTCGATTCCAACGAGCTGTCGCGCGGCTCGTTTCAAAAGCTCGATCGGCTGGCTCGACTCCTGCGTGAACATCAGGAATTGTGGGCGGTTGTCACCGGCTATACCGATACGTCCGGATTTTATCATTACAACAAGAAGATTTCGGAATCGCGGGCCAATATGGTCAAGAGTTATCTCGTCGGTCGGGG
>JARRJE010000042.1:19538-20421 GCA_037379765.1 Deltaproteobacteria bacterium | reverse complement strand
CCATTCTGCCGAAAGCGGCAGGGAATAGCTGCATCTCCCATGAGGGGCTCCTTCCCGTCGTCGAGCGGCTCAGGGCCGTTGCCGCTCTCGCCTGCAATGCGCTGAAGGATGGATCGCCGCCGACTGTCGTCTTTGTCCAGTTCGGCGGCGGATACTTTGGCCGGGGAGCCAAAACAAGTGCTGTTGAACAATGCTCGGCATCAGCTCTGGCCGCGAGTCTCCATCTCGAACGATCGGACCTCAAAGTACGGGTTCTTGATTTCAATCCCCGCCTCGATGCCGCTCGAATCGCGGAAAAGATATCGGCGGAGCTTGCTTCTGATGATCACTTCATCGCGAGCGGATATGACGGCCAATTGACGCGCCGGGTGCCTCATCTGGCCGTTCAGGAACCAGCGGAATATCAACCGCGTGACATCTCCTGGACTGCCAGTGATGTCATTCTCGTCACGGGCGGCGCCAAAGGGATAACCGCAGCATGTGCCTTGGAGTTTGCGCGAAAGACCGGAGCCCAAATGGCTCTGGTGGGAAGTTCGTCTCCTGATTCGCAAAAGACTGGCGGAGAATCCGGCAACGAGATTTCACAAACTCTTGCCCGTTATGCGGAAGCCGGGCTCACCGCAGCATATTATCAATGTGATATTGCTGACCAGGAAGCCGTCCAAAACCTAGTGAGGCTGGTTCAAGAGGATCTAGGCGATATTACCGGCGTGATCCATGGCGCCGCCCTCAACAAGCCTCGGAATCTCGATGCAGTCTTGGCCGATGAGGCCGTGCGCGAGGTTGCCCCCAAGGTGCTTGGTGCCGCAAATCTTTGCCATGCTTTAACCAATCAGCCACTCAAACTTTTTATCGGTTTTTCATCCATTATCGCTGTCAGCGG
>JARRJE010000042.1:16969-19442 GCA_037379765.1 Deltaproteobacteria bacterium | reverse complement strand
GCGAGGGAGCATCGGTTATCTGGCCCGAAAGGGTATTGCCGCCATTCCTGTTCAAGAGGGAGTCCGCCGCTTTCTGCAGCTCGCCTTCAATGACCCCGGCGAGCAACAGGTGGTCGTTGCCTCACGGTTAGCTAACTTCGACACCATTCAAGCAGCCCCTCATCCCTTGCCGCCGTCTTCCCGCTTTCTTGAACAGGTTGTCTCCTATACATCGGATGTTGAAATCGTAGTCCGCGCCCACTTGGACCTGCGGAAAGATTCATACGTGCAAGATCACAATTGGCGCGGCACACTCCTTTTTCCCACGGTGTTCGGCTTGGAGGCCATGGCTCAGGCTGTCGCTTATGTGACGGGGGAGAACGATTTCGATTCCGTTCACATTGAAAATATCCGACTTGAGCGGCCGATTCCGGTCCACCCTGAACATGGTGCTGAAATCGAGATCCGCGCCGAAGTTCTCGAACACCAATCTGGTGAAGTCGGCAGACGGGTGCAAGTCGGTATTGGCACCGAGCAGACCGGTTTTTCGCTGCCCCATTTTTCAGCCACCTTCGTTCACGGCGAAAAGCGGCAGGCACCGGTTGAGAAAATTTTCCTGCCGGAACGCCCGCTCGATATCGATCCCAAAGAGGATTTGTATGACGGGAAATTGCTCTTTCAGGGGCCCCGGTTCCAGAGGCTCGCCGAGATTTTTTCTCTCGACGCAAAACAATGTATTTTCAAGTGCAACCCGGAAGGCTCTCGTTCTTATGACGATTTGAAGTCAAAAGAAAAAGAATCTTGGCTTTTGGGTGACCCGTATCTCAGGGACTCCCTGCTGCATGCAGTTCAGTTACCGGTCTCGCAGCATATATGTCTGCCGCTCAAGATAAAAAACCTTGAACGGTCGACGTTGTCCGCCTACGGAGAATCATCTTTAATTGGAATAGTATATATTAAAGATCATAATGACAAAGAAGTTCACGCCCTGGTGAAGTTAATAGACAATAAAGGCAGGGTATTGGAACGCCTCGACGGATATGTCCTCAAGATATTCGAATATCATCAAGACTATCCTCTTCCTGAAGAGATTGCTAATCCAGGCATTCTTGTTGAAAAAACTGTTCGTCGAAGACTGCAAGAAGCATCTGGTAGGTTTGGCATAGAGTCACCAATTATAGGACTCGATTGTTTTCCTGGCTTGAAAAACCTTAAAAAAGGGAACCGTCATGAATTGGAGTTGCCTCTCATACGTCGAACTGTGAGCCAACTCGAAGGTGTCGGACAAGATTTCTCGGTAGCATGGCATGGTTCCGGCAAACCATATTTGCAAAATGCAGCAGACAAGGAATATGACATTTCTTTAACGAATGATCAGGACACGGTGCTTTGTGTTGCCGGCAAGGGAGCCCAGGGATGCGATCTCCAAGCTTTCACCCAACATACACATGATGAATGGATTTCACTGCTTAGCAGGGAATATGAGCAACTGTTGGATAAAATGATAGTAGCAGGAGATTCCCTCGATGAAGCAGGAACAAAGATTTGGGCTGTCATGGAGGCACACTTTAAAGCAACGGGATCCAAGGAAATTCTAATAAAAATCAACAAGAAGAAAGAAGATAGCGTTCTCTTTTCGACATTTAGCCCGGCTGTTGGTGAGTTGATGGTTTTAACATTTCCTGTCACTCTGACACGAGGACGAAATAGAATTATAGCGATCGTTGTTCAGGAGATGGCCAGTTCATCACACGCCAATCCTAATACAAGCAAAATGACAGTCGCAGATTACGGATATGACCAACGAATATTTGGAATCGATATTGATAAAGGACCGCAGGAGCAGTTAGTTTACGTTCAACGTTTTCCAGCTACCTTTAAGACTTTCCAGAATCGCAGCCGAAGTGTTTATTTTTCTTCTTATTTCCGCTGGATGGGAGATATTCGAGAATATGCCTTGTATCCGGTCATGGATAGATTACATCGCCTTTCAGCGACTGAGGGGTGGGGGCTTGCTTCTAGTTCCGCCGAAACACGTATTTTAAAAGAAATCAGGGGAAATGATGTAGTGGAGTCCCGTTTCTGGATGGATCGTGAGATTGATGAGAATGGGTCAATAGTAGATTGGATTTTCGATTGGCGTAAATTACTTCCTGATGGAAACTCGGAGAGGGTAGCCATTTCCCTATTGCGCACAGCTTGGACCCAGTCAGTTGCCCATGGTGTTGCGCAAACTGCTAAGATGCCAGATTTCTTAGATAAGTTTATGGGAATTATGAGGCCTCCTCGTCCGAATAGAGATGAGCCAATCACTCTTAACGATCCAGGGCAATGGAGTTCTGGATTAGGGAAAACGTTATATGTTGCGTCGCAAGGGCCAACTATCGGGCCAAAACTATATGAGGATACCTTCAGAACCACTCTGGAAGATTCAAACTTGGTAGGTAATATTTACTTCGTCAATTATACAATTTGGCAGGGTCGCGTGCGGGAT
>JARRJE010000042.1:0-16957 GCA_037379765.1 Deltaproteobacteria bacterium | reverse complement strand
GTTCCCCAAGTTTACAAAAGTAATGGTGAAAATGGGGAGATTCGGTGTAGATGGGTAAAGGTAAATCATCTTAACGAAGCAATGCCATTTGATCATGTTAGAGTCAGTATGCACTTGCGAGCGGTGTATGAAAAAGGAGTCATTTTGCAATTTATATTCTATCGAACCAATCCGGGAGAGGTACCTGTAAAATTAGCATATTCTGAGCATGAAGCTGTCTGGATAAAATCAGCATCAGAGGAACAGATTGAGGTAGGCCACTTACCAGTAGAGTTAATCAATGGAATTCTCAGGGGAATGATAGCGAATTAATCTGGAAAAAATAAATTAGCTTCAAAATGAAGACCTGGATCATAGGGAATCATAATAGTTGTTAGAAATTAAATTATTAATCAATAATTGAACCATTTAAAAATTAATGAATCTCTTTAGTTTGTCGGGATTATCAATAGCCATTTCATGCTTTGTATTAGCTGGGATATCGCTGTATTTTGGTAAGACAAAGTTACACCGGAAACTGCTTCTTTTTAATATAGTGGTAATTGGGTGGGGGATTGGATTATTTCTTGTCGGAACCGCTAATGGTGAAGCAGAGGCAAAAATTGCTTGGATAATAACAAACTTTGATGGATATTTTGTAGCACCATTCTTTTTTCATTTAACCACTGCATTTTGCAATGTTAAACGCCGAAAAATTCTTTATTTTGTATATGGGCAGGCAATATTTTTCGCTGCCTCTTTATTTTTCTCCAACTTTATCGGGAATGATTTTAGATACGTTTTCGGCCTTTATTATATTCGAGCAAATTTTCCCTATGCGGTCTCGCTCGTTTTCTACATTGTTGTCGTAATTCTGAGCTATCGTGAACTTATTTTATTCTTGCGACACTCAAAAGGGCAGAAAAGAACTCAGGCATTATATAATGTTTTTGGTTTTTTGATTGGATTCATAGGAGCTTCTACTACATTTTTACCTGCTTTTCATATTGATATATTCTATCCTGCTGGTAATTTTGGGGTAACTATATATGCATTCATTCTGACATACGCGATTTTTCGTCATCAATTAATGGGACTCACTGTCATCATCAAGAAGACCTTCGTCTATTCGCTGATCCTCTTAATGCTCATAGTGCCGAGTTTTTTGGTTGTCATACTGACTGAAAAATACCTTCCTCACAATTTTTATTACCCGACGCTGGCTTACCTGTTCATTCTGGTCGGATTTGTATTCCCACGAATCAAGGTGCAAGCAGAAAGGAACCTCGAAAACATCCTGTTCAAGGGAACGTTCGATTACCGAGAGACCTTGCATCACCTCTCCAAAAAGATGACATCCCTCCATAAACTCGAAGATCTGTTGGCCATAGCAACGCAGACCATTGGCCGCGCAATTGACACTAAAGACTTTGCCGTGTACTTGCGCGAGAGAAAGGGGGAATTCGTCCTCAAAGCCCATTACGGTCGGAGAGAATGGAGCCCTGCGATACAAAACGAGAGTCTTCTTATAAAGAGTTTACAGTTTTTTGACGAAATACTTTTGAGCAACTATGAAAAAACCGGCGAAGGTCGTGACCGGAAACGCCTGGGAAAGGAGCTTAAGGCGATCGGAGCCCGTCTTTGCATTCCCATTAGATTTGAAAATGAGCTGCGGGGATTTATGCTCGCTGCCGAGAAAGAAAGCGCCGGCGATTATTCTAAGGAAGAGCAAAATGTGCTCTCGACCATGGCCCGCCAATTGGCGGTGGCAATTGAAAACAGCCTTAAATACGATGAAATCAACAAACTCAATACCAATCTCGCAGATCGGGTCAAGGAGATCGAGGAGCTCAACGTCAGCCTGGAAAACAAAGTGCGGGAACGCACTAACGAGTTGTTACAGGCCAATGAAGAGCTCAAGGATTCCAACATCAGTCACGAACTCCGGACCCCACTGACCAATATCATCTTGCCTATTCAGAATGTTTTAAAAAATTGCGGAAACCGGATAAATCCGGAAAACAGGAGCGAAAAAGAAGCCATTTTGCGGAATGCTCACCGGCTCATGAAACGGATCAATGAGATACTTGATCTTTCTCGGCTCGAAGCTGGAAAGATGTGCATTCGGGCCAAGGAAAGCGACCTCAATTCCATCCTGGATGAAATCATGGCCGCTTCACGAATAGGCGCAGAACAGATGGGCCTATCCCTCCGGTTCGAGCCCGATCCGGATCTCCCTAATGTTTGGTTGGATCCGGAGAAGATTGAAAAGGTCTTTTTTAACCTTGTCGGCAATGCCATGAAATTCACGCCAAGGGGAGGAGAGATCATGGTCACAACTATGAAGGGCACCCTCTCCAATCACGGCGACCCGGTTCCAGGGGTATTCTGCAAAGTCAAAGATACTGGGGTAGGAATCAGTGCCAAGGATCTCCAGCATATTTTCGAACGGTTCCGGCAGGCGGACAGCTCCACCTCCCGCAAGTATGAAGGAACCGGGCTCGGCCTGAATCTGGTGAAGGAATTTGTCAGCCTCCATCACGGTGATATCGAGGTGAACAGCCTGCCGGGAGAGGGGTCCGAGTTTATTGTCAAACTGCGTTTGGGCAGAGACCATTATACTCAGGAAGAAATTGCCGGGGATCAACTTTGTGGAGAAGGCAGCCAACAATGGGATCGTCGTCAGGCCGACCGGCGAAAAAGTGATCGACGCAGCAGTCTTGACCGCCGTTCCGGCTTCGATCGGCGGTCAGGCTACGATCGACGTTCCGGCCATGATCGCCGGCAGGGGAGCAGCGAAGACCGAGACACCATCGATTTCACTGCGGTCCAGTTATCTGATTTGGATCACAGCCGAAAAAAGCCCGAAACGACTGAAGAGGATCCCTCCAAGAAAAACATCCTGGTGGTCGAGGACAATCACGACCTTGCCGCCAATATCGGCAGGTGCCTGAAAACCTATTACAATGTCAGGATTTCCCACAACGGCAAAGAGGCCATGGAAAAACTCAAGGAGGAGTTGCCCGACCTGATTGTCTCGGATGTGATGATGCCTGAAATGGATGGCCATGAGCTCTGCCAGAGAGTCAAGGAAGACCCGCAGACCCAGCATATTCCCCTGGTTCTCCTGACCGCCAGAACAAAGCTTGAGGATAGGATCGACGGTTACAAGCATGGCGCCGATCAGTATCTTTCAAAACCCTTCAACCCCCAGGAACTTCAGGTCGTCATCGAATCGCTCCTTTCCCAACGCGAGCTGCAGGCAAAGCTCAGCAGCGCATTGAAATCCCTCCAGGAAGCCCAAGTACAGCTGGTCCACTCTGCCAGGCTCGAGTCCGTCGGCCTGCTTGCGGCAGGGCTGGCCCATGAAATGAAAAATAAAATGTACTGTCTGCGCGCAGGCTTGAGCGGCATCAACAAAAGGCTGGCCTTGCTGCATGAAGGCAAAATAACCCTTGAAGATACCTACGAGAGCTTGACCAAGGCACTGACCACGAATGAAAAGGCACTGGAGGGCTCCCTCTACGTGGTCAATGCCCTCTTGGACCATTCCCGCAAAAATAAGGAAGGAATGAGTTTTGCCGATCTCAACAAGGGAATCGAAGACACTCTGACAATCGCAATGCCCATGGTCAGGGACAAGATCAGCATTGAAAAGAACCTTCAGGAAATTCCCAAAGTAGAATGCAGTCTCGAAGAGATCAATCAGGTGTTGATGAATCTTATCATCAATGCCCACCAAGCCTTGACTGGACCGGGGAAAGTCCGCATCAGCACTTCCCTCATCGATGAACAGGTAGTCATTGTGGTCAGTGACAACGGACCAGGAATCCCGCCGGAGCACCTTGATAAGATCTTCACCCCATTTTTTTCTACCAAACCGGAAGGGAAGAATACCGGCTTGGGTCTCAGCATCTGTTACAACATCATCCAGGGGCATCACGGTGCGATGAGTGTCAAAAGTGATCCAGGACACGGGACAGAGTTCACCATTATCCTGCCGGTTCGGCAGAACCGGATCTCTCCTCCTGTAAAAACGGCGTGAGGTGGGTACGAGGACCCACACATACATGCCATCAAAGAGCGCATGCAACGAGCTCAGGAGGGTCGCTTCTTGCTGTATCGCACGGGAGGGTAGTTGGCATTCAGAACTTGGCGAGCGATGCCGAAAATAAGGAAAAGTAAGCAGCTAATCGGGCAAATGATCATGGTGAGACGGTTTTGGGTCCAGCCATAACAGCGAGCACAGCCGTTTGCCAACAGCCGTTTAGTGCTGCGGCCACCAGGAAGGAAGAGGGACAGTGAATACAATCAACTATAAGGATTATCGAATTCTCTTGGTTGACGATGATGTGGACAACCTTGACAACCTTCTTTTCTCCTTGGAGCTGACCTTTGACATCATCACCACCGCAAGCGGCGCCAAGGCCCTGGACATCATGGACAGGGAAAAGATCGCCATCATTATCGCCGATCAGAGGATGCCCAACATGACCGGGTCCGAGCTGTTGAGCCGTGTGAAAGAGACCTATCCCGATACGGTCCGGATATTGATCACTGCTTATGCGGACATCGATGCGGCAGTGGCGGCCATCAATACCGGTCATATCTATCGCTATATCGGCAAGGACTGTTCGATAGACGAGATCGAAACCTATATCAAACAGGCCATCGAACACTATCATATAAGGGCCGATAATCTCAGGCTGTATGCGATGCTTTCCGAATCTCGGAAAATCGCGGCCATCGGAGCACTTGCCGCTGGAGTCGCCCACGAGATCAACACCCCGACACACTACATCGGTGAAAATTTGCGTTTTCTCCTGGAATCTTTTCAAAACGTCGATGAGATGCTCAGTAAATATGAACAGTTGAAAAACGCTATCCCTGGCGGTGATGGACCACTGGCCGGACTGGTCTCGGATCTAAATGAGCTCAGGGAACAGATCGAGATTGGCTATTTGGGCGAAGAAATCCCGACCGCTATCAGACAGTCCCTCGAAGGTAACCAGAGGGTGGCCGATATTGTCCAGGCAATGAAATTGTTCACACATCCCGGGTTGGAAGAGATGGTGCCGTCCTCGATCAACCAGGGGATCATGAGCACCATTACCATTTCCCGTAATGAATGGAAATATATCGCCGATTTGACCACGGAGCTCGATCCGAGTCTTCCCTATGTGACTTGCCGGCCGGGCGAGATCAATCAAGTGATCCTCAATCTCATCGTTAATGCCGCCCATGCGATCAGGGAAAAAACCTCGTACGAGGAACGAGGTAAAATCACCGTCCGTACCCTCCATGATGAGCATGCCGTTGAAATCCGAATCAGTGATAACGGACCGGGCATTCCGCCCGCCATCCAAGCCAAGGTGTTTGACCCCTTCTTCACGACCAAGGAGATCGGCGAAGGGACTGGCCAGGGCCTCGCGATCGCGTATTCGGTCATTGTCGAAAAGCACCAGGGGACCCTTTCTTTTGAGACCTCCCCCGAACAAGGGACGATATTTATCATCCGACTACCCCTGGTGCCTCCAGCGCCGGCAGGCCAGGATGCCGCGCCCGATATTGCAGAGGGAAATTCTTTCGAGTGATCAGGACGTAACCGCCATGGCACCAGAGAAAGAAAGGCAAAAAATCCTCTTTGTCGATGATGAAGCCTATTTTATGAGCTCCATTAGAAGGATGCTCCATGCCTATAACACGCAATGGGAGCTCGACTTTGCATCAAGTGCCGATGAAGCCTACAAAAAGGCTTTGGGCAAAGACTACGACACCATCGTCAGCGATATCACGATGCCCAAAAAGAGCGGCTTCGAGTTCCTGCGGATGCTGCAGCAGACCCCGGAAACAAGCCATGTGCCGGTCATCATCCTAACCGGCAATGCGGAGGCCGCCCTCAAAAGAGAGGCCCTCATCCTAGGGGCAACGGATCTTCTGAACAAGCCCATCATGCGTGAAGATCTCGTCGCCCGACTCCAAAGCACCCTCAAGCTCAAACATTTTCAAGACCAGCTGGCGGATTTCAACAAGCAGCTCGCCGAGAAGGTGAAACAGAGAACCAGAGATCTCGAGCTCTCCCGGCAGGATCTCATGTGGAGACTTGCTAAGGCCGCCGAATACCGGGACGAAGAGACGGGTGATCACATCACTCGAGTCGCTTTTTATTGCCTCACTCTCGCCGTCCATCTGGGACTCGACTCTGAATCGATTGAAAGAATTTTCCTGACCAGCCCCCTTCACGACGTTGGGAAAATCGGGATATCCGATACCATTCTTCTGAAGCCCGGAAAACTGACGCCGGCCGAGAGAAAAATCATGCAAACCCATACCGAGATCGGTGCAGCCATCCTCACCGAAGCCCCGCAAGGCATGCACTACCTTCTCGGCGACCAGAAAGAGCTTATCCAAACTCTGGCAAAAGAACCGTTGAAGCAGACAGCTGCCTCCATTGCCTTAAACCATCACGAAAAATGGGATGGCTCTGGCTATCCGAAGGGGCTGAAAGGCGACGAGATTCCCCTTGAAGGACAAATCGTGGCAATTGCTGATGTCTATGATGCCCTCCGATCAAAGCGACCCTACAAGCGGCCATTTCCTGTGAAGAAGGCTCTGGAAATCATGCGCAGTGAAAAAGGAAAACATTTTTCCCCGAGAGTTTTGGAGGCGTTTGAGGAAGTCCAAACCCATTTTGAAGAGATCCGGAAGGAATATTCATCCTGAAAAATCATGAAGAAAATTCTTGTAGTCGACGATGACCCGAACATCCTCCAAAGCTTCAAGCGTGCTTTTCATTTTATGCACAGGGAGTGGAAAGTCGTTTTATGTGATAATGGGCGAGTTGCCTTCGACTCGATGCAGGCCGACGGCGCCTTCGATCTCATCATTTCCGATTTACGGCTGCCTGGCTTGAGTGGAATCGATCTGTTCAAGAAAGTAAAAGAGTCCTTTCCCGGCACCATCAGATTTTCTCTCACCGGATACCCTGAGAGCTCGCTCCTCATCGAAGCGGCCTCCGTCTCTCATCGGCTCATCTCGAAACCTTGCGAAGCGAAAAAGCTCATTGCCCTTATCAAAAATTCGCTTCTTCTCCGTGAAAAGCTACAGAATACCGAAGTCAGGAATAGTATCTACAAATTAGGGGTGATTCCGTCCTTGCCGAAATACTATGAAGAATTCTGCAAGGAGATCAAATCCCCTGATGCCTCGGTCGCCAAGCTGGGGAAGATTATCGGAAAAGACATCGGCATGACGACGAAAGTGCTGCAACTCGTAAATTCGGCCTTCTTCGGTCTCAGGCGAAAAGTGACCAATCCGGTTCAGGCTGCCATTTTGGTCGGCCTCAACGGCCTGCAGAATGTCATTCTCGTGGCCGGTTTTTTCGATGCCTGCGGAAAAAATGATTTTCCGCAGGCATTGAATATTGAAAGTATCTGGCAGCACTCATTGGCCACGGCCAACCGAGCCAAGAAAATAGCTGCCGAGAAGGGTCTTTCACAAGATGACATCGACACCTGCTATACCGCCGGCTTACTCCATGATCTCGGAATTGTCGTGCTTGCCTCCACGAACAAGTCTGATTATGGGAAGGTGCTTGCTCTTGTTCATAAAGAGAATCTTTCTCTTCCTCAGGCGGAGAAGAGGATCTTTGACCTGGACCACGCAACCGTAGGCGGTTTTCTTCTCGACATGTGGGGACTGCCTCATGCGATCAGCGAAATTGTTGCCTTTCATTGTTCTCCCTCTTGCGATCCATCCCGAGATATCGATCCTTTGTCGATTGTCTGTGCTGCTGACAAGCTTGTTGCCCAGGAAACGCAAAACCGGGATCGATCAGCCGGAGTCTCTGATCGCGCCTGAGCAGCTTTTACACAAGCTTGCAAGTCACTTCTGAATTTTGTATGGGCATTAAGCATTAACAGCTTCTCTCGTTTGCCACGATCCGGCGAGATGCTTGGATATCTTGGGACTCGATGACATGGGAGATCCTAACAAGCTCATGGGGCCGGAGTCCAATGTGCCCGAAAGGGAAGTTATCACCCTGTCATGCCCGATTCCGGGTCAGAGGTCTTGATGGACAACCCGATGCCCCTGTGATGAAGTAAGGAAAAGGCTCCGATAATTCTCGAAATCATGTGATAAAAGCCCACAGCGGGTGATGCCATGGGCCTCATTAGAGGCTCTGGGAAGCTTACGGTAGCATCTCGGCAGATCCTGATATTATGGAGAGACTTTGAATTACGATCAGATTCATCTTGATTGGAGGAATACAAATAGCTTTCAAGAATATCCGGCATTGAACCAGCACAGCAGCGTTCCCAATCGACCCTAATCCTGCAGGAGAGCCATATGAAAAAAGGAAAGATTTGTATCCTTTTGGCTGTCTTTCTCCTCGCCATTATGGGTTGTGGGGACGACTCGACGCAGAGAGCCATACGAATCGGCGCAGTGTATCCGTTGTCTGGACCGCAGGGGGCAGCCTGGTGAGGAGATTCGGCAAGGCATCGAATTGGCCGTAGATATCATCAACAATCAATACTCCCAACTGAATCTTCCCTTGGCTGAAAATAGGGGACTCTCTGCCTTTGGCGGAATCCCCGTTCAGGTTATTTATGCGGACCATCAGAACACAGAAGCCGGTGCACGAAAGAAGACCAGAGAGCTCATCACGTTCCATGAAGTTGCCGCCCTCATGGGCGCCTATGAGAGCGATAAGACAAAGATAGCGTCAGAGGTAGCCGAGGGTATCCCGTTCCTCACCGCGACATCGACCAGCCCAGCTCTTACAGAACGGGGCTTTCAGTGGTTCTTCCGCACCACGCCAACCGATATTACTTTTGTCAACAATACTCTTAAATTCATCACCGATCTGAATGCGGAGCGCAAAGCCGGCCTGCAACGGCGGTCATCCATGAAAGTAGCGATTTTGGCACGGGAGTCATGGATCTGATGACAACGTTGGCGCCACGGTACGGAATGCAGGTGGTCGCTGAAATTGTGAGTCAGGGAGCGGCAGAATCGGTGCCTGCAGAGGTTAGCCAGGTGCGGACTGCACAAACGGATGTGGTGCTATTCGCCATATATGCCGAAGATGCCATTCGATTTATGCAGGAGTTCAAGCGCCAGGATTATGCGCCCCCGCTGCTCTGGGCTGATGATGCCGGTTTCATCTCACCGGATTTCCAGCAAACACTTGGTGCAGACGCTGCTTACGTGACATCTCGCGAAATATGGTCACTCGATATCACGCAAACGAATTCACCTGCGGCCCAGATCAACACTCTGTTTCGTATACGATATGGTAAAGATCTGAATGGAAACTCGGCCCGCGGTTTCATCGGAATGATGACACTCACAGAGGCAATAAATCGGGCGGGGACAACCGATTCTGCCGCTGTACGAGATGCCCTTAAAACTACGGATATTCCAGCCGAACAGTTGATTGTACCCTGGCGTGGCATTCGCTTTGACAATATGGGGCAAAATACCCTAGGCGATGGCATTGTCGTTCAGATGATCAACAACCGGTACACTGCGGTCTGGCCTTCCGACATCGCCGTTGAATCGGTGGTTTTCCCGTTTCCGGAATGGGGTGCACGATAGGGATCATCATGTCAGGAGCAGAATAGGTTTGCCTTGCCAGGTGTATTCGCGAGTCCGTCCTATAGTTCGATTCCATATCCGATAAGAGATTCCGGATATTTTATCCCTGATCGCATCGAGAACATCCATCCAGTCGCTAACACGCTGATGGGCCCAAGCCGGAATCCCTGGAACTCAACATCCGCGAAGGGGCTGTTTCTGCCCGCCTATGCCCCATTGCCGGGTATAGGTCTCGTTTGACAACCCGATAACTCTGTGATGAAGTAAGGGAAGACACGTCTTCCCGGGAGTTATTGCCGCCTTTTACGGGAGAAGCGGTTTCTGTTCGAATTGGCAAATCTACTGGAGAATGAATGATCGTCTGCCCTGTCGGTCTTTCCACGGGCTGCTTTTATAAGCAACCGATCTTCGAGGTGCTGGAGCCGATCCAGGCCAGCGGCTTCTCCATCCTTGAGATTACCTCCTCGCCCTCGCACCTCGACTTCCATGATCTGCCCCGGGTACGGGAGGCTGCAACCCGGATCGCCGATCTGGGCTTGGAAGTTCACAGCTACCACGCTCCTTTCGGTTTGCATCTGGATATCACCTCTCCGGATGACTTCCTCAGGGAGTCCTCGGTGGAGGAAATTCTCTTCTCCATGGAGGCGGCGGTCACCCTGGGCGCCCGCTATTTCACTCTGCATCCAGGATCAGACACAGATCATTTTGTGGCGGAAAGTGAAATCGGCCAGCGGCGCGAGAATGCGCTCCTCTCTTTAGACCGCATCGCCGCCCGCTGCCGAGAAATGGGGCTGGAGCTTCTCCTGGAAAACATGCTCCCCCAGCAACTCTTCGGGCGGATCAGCGACCTGCTCTGGTTCCGGGAGATGACGGCAGGAGGTAGCCTTGGGCTCTGTTTCGATGTCGGCCATGCCAATCTCGGAGGCAACGTCTACATGACCGCCTACCGGCTGGCCGAGCATACTTGCATCATCCACGCCCACGACAATTACCTTTATGCCGACGAACACCTGTTGCCGGGCAAGGGCCGAATCGACTGGGGTCGGCTCATGGAGATTCTGTATGGCTGCGGTTTCGACGGTACGGTCATCCTGGAGCTTTCCGGCGAGCACAACGGCACCCCGTTGGCTTTTCTGGGAGAAGCCCGGGAGGCAGCAAAGTTGCTCCGGCAGTTTCTTCTTCCGGCAGTTTCTTCTGCACGTCGCCTGATAAAGAAAAAACGCGCTCGATCCACTTTTTCCTCACGCTGCTCTCGGATCGGGCATCATGAATTCCACCCACAGGTCCCTGGATCGTCTCCACCAGGATGCGGTGATGATCAGGTTCGTTTTTCTACCCCATGGCCTTCACCCTTGGGCCCGATTTGCTCCGACGCGGTGGGCGCCCCAGATCCCGGGCCGTGGTTCAGGATCCAGCGCATTGAGAGGTGAATCAGCCGCCCAAACATGCCCGATCTGCTCCATTTCACACTTCCTTTTTCCCCATCTAGGCTCCGTCCCGCGAGCGGCAAAGCGGGAAGTCGGGCGGCCGTCCGCACGCCTTGACAGTGCGACCGCGAAAAGTGGTATCCTATCTTCGAGATGGAGCGGTTTTTTCCGAGTCGATCGAGATCGGCGCGGGCGAACAGGACGGATCATCAAATCAGGAGGGAACGTATGCTGGACAATAACACTTACAATCTGATGGAGGACATCACCAGCCTTTCGAAGAGTCTTTACCGTTATGACACCTATATTCGAGATGCGAAAGGCTGCAAATCCTGTCAGGAGTTCTGGAAAAAGATGAAGAAACAACGTGAAGAGGAGCTCGCCATGTTCCTCCAGGAGCTGCAGAAGCATGCCCAGGAGGGCAAATTGGGCGGCTAACCCCCGAAATTGTTTCCTGTCAGCCCTCGCCCGAGCATTCCGAGTGAGGGCTTTTTGCTACCTAGCCCAAAGGGGTCTCACATATTCAGCTCGCTTCCATTTACTGGACGCCGCCGGTTAGGGCTAAGACCGCAGCGATAAGCCCCACCTGAATGAGCCAGCCGATGAGGCATACGCCCACCGCCCGCAAGGTGCTGTCGTAATCGAGGGCTTGGCGGACGGCAATGACCATCGCCGTCAGCATCCATAAGGAGGCGATCAGAAAAATAATACGAGTGAGGCCGGGAATCAGGCCGAAGATTCGAAGGATGCCCGGAGCACTGGCGAAACCGAGGGTCCGCAGCAGCTCGCCGGGATTGGATCGGGTCTGAGGCTGCGGCAGCAATTTGGTTCCGATCAGGAAGATGAGGAGGGCCCAGAGGTACCAGCCGGCCAAGGCGGAAAGAGTGCCCAAAAGCAGGCCCCCGGTTCCGATCCGGACGACGTTCCCGATGCCGGCTGCCAGACTGGCGAGAATGACCACTCCCATGGCCTGCCCGAGGGCGCTTTGATCCGCCTCCACGTCCTCGTAGAGGTGGACGTCCAGCTTAGCGGCCCTGATTATGCGATTCGAATAACTAGGCATGGCGCCTCCTTAGGATGGTGGATTTGTGTCCGGTTTGACAAAGGAATCTTCTTTTCTCTATTCTATATAAGGAACAGTTTTCATTCCAGGCACTTTCAGCGGATGCATTTCAGCAAGGGAGTCTTATAATGGCGTATCTCGAAAGCAATGGGCAACGGATTCTTTTGGATGAAGAGGGATTCTTGGTCGACATGGAGCAATGGGACGAAAAGATAGCCAAATTACTGGCTGCGCGCGAAGAGCAGGAGCTTTCGGAAGATGCCATGGAGATCCTGCGCTTCATGCGGAAATATTACATGAAGTTTCATGCATTTCCCATTCTCCATTATGTCTGCAAGAATGTCCATCAGGCCCGCGAATGCGTGCGGGAGAAATTCCTTGATCCCATGGTGGCCTGGAAGCTTGCCGGCTTGCCCAAGCCGGATGTGGTCGATACCGAATCGACCGACGAGCGGCACAAGATATACAACTGGGTGGTGCCTGACTAGGGGAAGACGAAGATGAGTGCCTGTGACCGCAATCTTGCCCGGCCGCATAGCACTGCTATAGCGCCGGCACGTCTATGGTACCTGTTACCACTTTCATCTCCATGCCATCCTGCTTTGAGGTTGAGTGCTACCCGGTCTGCTATTCACCGGACCGATAGTCATTCCATCGAGCCTCTCCTGCCGGCCTGATTCCGGCGTCGACCGCATTGCAGCCACTACCAGGGCCAGTGTCAGCAATAGGAAGGCGATGAGCCCCACAGCGAAATACAACCTGCGTATCTGCCCGGTCATCGACTTTCTCCAGTCTGATTTTCTCCAAATGACTACAGCCAGAAGCGCTCGCTGAAGATTTGTGAGGCCTCGACTCCCAATTCCTTCAACTCTCGCTCGATCATTTTCATCATGCCTTGCGGCCCGCACACATAGAACTGCAAGCCTTTGATATCGATGCCGCAGTAGCGTCGGATCATCCCCTGGTCAATATAGCCGTATTCCCCTTTCCAGGTTAGGTGCGGATGGGTGAGAACATGCACCACCCGCAGCCTCGGGTGCCCGCCCCGGACCATCTCTTCGAGTTCCTTGCGGAAGATGATGTCCCTTTCCTTTCTGTTGGCATAGAGGAGTACCACCTTGCGTTCCGATTCGGTATCCCGGAGGAACCGCAGCATACTCATCAGGGGTGTAATGCCGATGCCCCCGGCCAGAAAGACGAGGTCTTTCCGGCCCGGGTGCAGGAGAAAGCTGAACCGGCCGTATGGCCCTTCGAGATGGACTGTGGCACCCGGTTTGGTTGCACCTATAGTGGCGGTGAAGTCGCCGCTTTCCTTGATGGTCGAGGTGAGGAATCCTGGCTGAGTGGGGCTCGAGGAGATGGTGAAGTGGTGCTCCTCTCCGTCGTATCGCGGGTCGCCCCGATAGAGTTTCAGGAAATGGAACTGCCCCGGCAGGTGGAAGGAGGGCTCGGTCCCTGCCGGCGGTTCGAGCACGAGGGTCCGCACGTTGTATGCTTCCTCAATGACTTCTTTGACGTGATAAGCATTCTGGCGGCTCATCGCAGGGCGATAGAATTTGTGATAAGCGTATGCGGCAGCGGCCAGAAGTCCGAACAGCCCCCAGAGGATTCTAAGGGAGAGGTGTTTCAGGTCATGGCCTACGCTGAGGCTGTGGATCATCACGAGGATGAAGATGATTATGGCCTGGTTGTGGAGAATCCGCCATTTCTCGAAGACAAGGAGACGGCGCTGCCAGAGTCCTGTCACCCCCTGAATGAAAAGCAGCAGCAGGGCTATCTTGCCCAGCCAGATTGGCCAGGGCAGAGTGGGATCGTAAAGCAGCCGCCATTTCCCCTCCCCGGCGGCCATCAGGACCGGATGAAGGAGCCAAAAAAATGAGAGATGTGAGGGAATCGGCTGGAAAGGACAAACTGCAAGGCGATGATAGAAAATGCGATCAGGGCGAAGCTCCGGCCTACCTCCGTCAAGAAGTGGAAAGTGGTCTTCGGTTGGCTCATCCAGGCGACCAGGAGGGGCAGGAGAAGCAGAAGGAAATAGGCACTGATCAGGACGAGACCGTTTCTGAGGTTGTTGTAGCGGGCGAAATACCGATCGAGCTCCTGCAGCTGGTTGCCCATGGGTGTTTTCCTTTTATCGACAGGGATTCGGATCGGCTTCAACTCGGGAAGCGGAGCCGGCAATAATTTTTTGGAAAGGACATTTCGACTGAATAAACGGTAAACCGGTATGAAAGAATGATCTGTTACGATGGTACGTTAACTGGCCGGTGATTGTACACCGAGAAAAAATTCAGCGATGCTCTTCCTCTTCCCCGAGCAGGCAGATAATGCCCTTGATGGGAATGCCCACCCAGTCCGGCCGATTGTTTAATTCATAGCGCAGCTCGTACAAGGCCTTCTCCAGGACGAAGAAGTCGATGAGCATTCGAGTGTGGTCCGGGTCGGCCGGGGAGGATGGGCACTCCGTTGTCGCTGCCATATACCCGAGCATGAAAGCTTCAACTGCCTCGTATTCGTAATCGCGGACGAAGTGATCCAGGATTCGAAAATCCTCAGGAATCTTGGCCGTGATCTTCAACAGAGCCGCGTAGGCTGCGTAATTGAAGGAACGCAGCATGCCGGCCACATCCTTGAAGGGCGAATGCTTCTGGCGGCGTTCGGCCAGAGGCCTGTCGGGTTCGCCCTCGAAATCGATGATGAAGAAGTCGTTTTCCACCAGCAGCACCTGGCCGAGGTGATAATCACCGTGAAAACGGGTTTTGAGGGCTTTGATTTCCACGGCCGCCAGCCGATCGATAGCGACGAAGATTTCCTCCCTCCTTTCCCGCAGTGTCTGTGCATCCGTTCGAAAGCGCTCCTGTACATTCCCCCAGCTCCGCTCGAGGAGCCCGAAGGATTGTTCGGCTTCCCGGTGCACGGTTGCGCTCCATGTCTCGAGATCCTCACAGGTCAAGGGCTCCGGGTCGAAAGCTGGGTCCCCCGTTTCCTCACAGAGCGCCAGATGGAGCTCGCCGGTCCGGGTTCCCAGGGTGCGAATGGTGGCCATATAGGTCTCGTGCACGCCCTGGGAAAGCAAGTGTGGTTCGGACTCCTCGAGAAGCCTCTTGTCGTGGAGATAGCGTTCCAGATAGTCCATGCTGTAAGTCCAGCCGTCCCCCTGATTTCCGATGTATGCCTGAAGCAGGGCCAGGGTCATCTGCACCCCGTCCTCACGGATGTACTCGATGGCGCCTGCCACCGGCACGCTGTTCCGGAAGCGGACGATCTCGGTCAGGAACCGGCCCATCTCCAGCTCGGGGTTGACCCCTTGGCGGACATGGCGATAGCCTTTGAGGAAAAGTTTGTTGTCCAGGATGACCGTGGTGTTGGTCCCTTCAGTGGCTGGTGTCCTCATTTTTGCCTCGGCAAGCTCACTGCCCACGAGCTGCTCGAAAACGGAGGTGGCCGAGCAGCGTACGGTGCCATGGGCGTACGCCAATTCCCGGCCCTCTCCTATGGCCTCGATCAGCGATTTGCAGAACACAGGATCGGCGAAGCCGTCCACCAGGAAGCCCAGTCGCTCCCGCTGGCGGATTTTGGCAATGGTGCGGGGGAACAGAGCCCGGATCCGCTCCTCTTCCTCGTCGCCCCAGAGAAGAGTCAGCGGTAGGAAATAGGCCTGCGGCTTCAACCCCTCGCAATGGACCTCGACCAAAGTGAAAAGACAGCGGGTGGCTTTCCCTTCCCAGACCTCCTGCTCGACGATCAACACCCTGGTGATCGGGGCCTCTTTGGCGGCGAACCAGCGCTGCTTGGCAAGGAACTCGGGGAGAACCTCTTCTGCCAGCTGTCGTTGTGCCGCTTCTGCCATAGCGTGCCTCCTCATCTCGACACGTTCCGGGAAAAAACTGCGCCAGCCGTCGAACAGGACGATTATCGGGAAAGCCACCCGCGGCGGCGCCTCTTCGTGCCAGGCAGGCACCTCGGCGTCGGTGGCGAGCTGAAACCAGTAGAAGCCGTATCCGGGCAGGGTCAAAAGATACGGCAGCTCGCCGATGGGCGGGAAAACGGTCTGCCCCAGGAGCTCCACCGGGATGTGACCGGCGTAATTAGAAAGGTTGAGTTCCACCGGCTGAGCCGAGTGCGCCAGATTGGCGACGCAGAGAATCACTTCCGAATCGAAGATCCGCAGATAGGCAAGGATCTTGCGGTTGCCCGGATGCAAAAATTTGAGCTCCCCCCGACCGAAGGAGATGTGGGCCTTGCGCACAGCGATGATCCGCTTCATCCAGGTAAGAAGCGAGGAGGAGTCACGGCTCTGGGCCTCCACGTTCACCGCCTGATAGCCGTAAATAGGATCCATGATCGGCGGCAGGTAGAGTCGGGCCGGGTCCGTCTTGGAAAAGCCGGCATTACGGTCTGGGCTCCATTGCATGGGGGTACGCACCCCGTTCCGGTCGCCCAGGAAGATGTTGTCGCCCATGCCGAGCTCGTCCCCATAATAGATGATGGGGGAGCCGGGCATGGAGAGCAGGAGACTGTTCAGCAGCCTGATTTTGTCGATGTCGTTGTCCATCAGGGGGGCCAGCCGCCGCCGGATTCCCACGTTCAGGCGCATGCGCCGGTCGGCGGCGTACATGCTGTACATGTAATCGCGTTCCTTGTCGGTGACCATCTCCAGGGTCAGCTCGTCGTGGTTACGCAAAAAGATGGTCCACTGGCAGTTCCCCGGGATTTCCGGGGTCTGGAGCATGATTTCGACGATGGGATGCCGGTCCTCCTGGGCCACGGCCATATAGATCCGGGGCATGAGCGGGAAGTGGTAGTTCATGTGGCATTCGTCGCCGTCGCCGAAATAGTCCCGGACGTCCTCGGGCCACTGGTTCGCCTCGCCGAGGAGCATCCG
>JARRJE010000041.1:0-10264 GCA_037379765.1 Deltaproteobacteria bacterium | reverse complement strand
AGCCAGCAGGACACCTTGAGCACCTTCGGTTCGTGCAGGGCCTCGAGCCGGTACCGTTCGAGGGCTCCCAAGTAGTCAGCATAGCCGATCTCCTTTCGCAGTTCTTCGAAAATCTGGAAAAACCGATCCCGGGCCCAGGTGCTCAGGTAATCACTGAGATACTGGCGTAGATCCCGCTCCACGTGGTCATTATTCAGAAGCGTATTGTCCACGTCAAACAGGAACACATGTTCACGTTTGTTCATGGCGTGCTTCCCGGAGGCCCCGGGTTGAGCCACGGCCCATGTTTGCCGATGAGTTGGTAAACTTCTTCCGGTCCCCAGGTTTTCGGTTCGTAATTATACAACGGCGTCACGTTGCCCAGGATCCCGTCCACCACCCGCCATTGGGCCTCGACACTGTCCTCCCGGGCAAAAAGCTCGGGGGAACCGCGCATAGCATCGCCTAGCAGACGCTGATACGGTGGCATGTCTTCTGCGGCCTGGCGGACGAAAGTTAATTCCACGTCTTGCCCCGCCATCCGTTCTCCCGGTTTTTTCACCCGTAGTCCCATGGAGATGGTGATATCCGGACTGATACGCATCCGCATGTGGCTGGAGAAAACCGGTACGATTTCACCAAAGGTTTCCCGGGGTGGCCGTTTGAACTCGACCATCACCTCCGTGGAGGTCAATGCCAACTTTTTACCGCAGCGTATGAAGATGGGAACTCCGGCCCAACGCCAGTTGTTGATGGCCACCTTCACAGCTACGAAGGTCTCCACTGTGGAACCGGAGCTAACCCCGGGCACAGAAAGATAACTGTTAAACTGGCCGCGCACCACGTCCCCTGGCGTCAGGGGGGTAATGGCTTTGAACAACCGCCCCTTTTCATCTCGGATTGATTCGTGGTCATCACCGGTGGGCGGATCCATGGTCAGGCTGGCGAGGATTTGCAGCATGTGGTTCTGCAGGACGTCCCGAATGGCACCGGCTTCGTCGTAAAACTTGCCGCGGTCCTCCACGCCGAAGTCTTCCGCCATAGTGATCTGAATACTCTCTATATAGTGGCGATTCCAGATTGGCTCAAAAACGGGATTGGCAAAGCGAGTGTAAAGGATATTCTGGACCGGCTCCTTGCCCAGATAGTGGTCGATACGGTAGATGGCCTCTTCCGGGCAGTACCGGTGGAGGATCCTGTTCAACTCCTGAGCGGAGGCCAGATCCCGACCGAATGGTTTTTCAAGCACCACCCTGGCGTTGGTGAGGCAGCCTGATTTGGCCAGCCCATCGACCACCTCGACGAACATGTTCGGGTGAATGGCCAGGTAATACAGCGGCCTCTCTGCCTTTCCCAGTTCCTGGCGCAGTTTTTGATATGTCTCCGGGTCTTTATAGTTGCCCTGAACGGCGCGCTGCAGCTCCGTCAATTTCCGTAAAGCCTCCCGGTCCAGGGCGCCGTGCTGCTCCAGACTTGCCTTGGCGCGCTTCTTGAGCTTTTCAATGGACCCGGACCGGGACACCCCGATAATCGGAATATTGAAGCCTTCTTCCCGGATCAGCCCTTGGAGCGAGGGAAATATCTTCTTGAAGGCCAGGTCTCCGGTGGCGCCGAAAAAGACAAATGTATCCGAAGGCTGGGCTCCCATCAGTCCTCTCCTTTCTTGACCCGACTCTTCTCCAGATGGCCACCGAACTCAAAACGCATGGCCGACATAAGTTTGTCGGCAAATTCGTCTCTGCCCCGGCTGCTGAAGCGGCTGAAAAGAGCCGCGCTGATCACCGGGACGGGAACGCCTTCGTCCACTGCGGCTTGAACCGTCCAGCGTCCCTCGCCCGAATCCGAAACCCGGCCGGCAAATTTGGCCAGGTCCGGATTGGCCTGTAGCGCACTGGCCGTGAGATCCAACAGCCAAGAGCCGATGACGCTTCCGCGTCGCCACACTTCGGCCACATCCGGCAGAGGAAATTCGTATTGGTAGAGCTCCGGATGATGCAGCGGCGCGGTCTCCGCATCCACCTCTTCCTGACGGTTCCCTATGTCTGCATTCTTGATGATATTCAGGCCTTCGGCGAGGGCCGCCATGATTCCGTATTCGATGCCGTTGTGGACCATTTTGACAAAATGCCCGCCGCCGCTGGGGCCGCAGTGCAGGTAGCCGTTCTCCGCGGGGGTCGGCTCCCCTTTGCGGCCAGGGGTGCGCGGGGC
Organism: Deltaproteobacteria bacterium; assembly: GCA_037379765.1. Classification (GTDB taxonomy): domain Bacteria; phylum Desulfobacterota; class Desulfobulbia; order Desulfobulbales; family UBA5123; genus JAJYKH01. The sequence goes on along the minus strand of JARRJE010000041.1, from coordinate 8,077 downwards.
CTCGGTCACCCCGGGCGCCAGCGCCTTGAAAATGGGGTCCAGGTGCTGAATGGCTTCAGCCTCGCCGCCGATCATCATGCAGTAGCCTCGTTCGAGTCCCCAAACACCACCGCTGACCCCCACGTCCACATATTGGATGCGTTTTTCTTTCAAAGCGGCGGCACGACGAATATCGTCATGGTAGTATGAATTGCCGCCATCCACCACGATGTCGCCCGGTTCCAGGGATGACGCCAAATCATTCAGGACCTTGTCCACCGCGGCGGCCGGTACCATCAGCCACACGGCTCGCGGCTTGGAGAGCATCCCGACGAATTTTTTCAGGTCGGTGGTGCCTTTGGCGCCGTGGTCCACCGCCTCCCTTATGGATTCTTCATGGCGGGCGTGCACCACACACTCGTGTCCGGCCTTCATCAAGCGGATGGCCATGTTGCTCCCCATGCGACCCGCTCCGATCATTCCCAATTGCATGGCTGTTCTCCTTCTGTAATTTACCGTTGTGGGATGGTGAGTCTATCTACCGGCCCGGCCATAACCCCTTTGGCCGCAGCCACCACATGCTCCGTCACAAAGCCTCCACCAAAAGGTTAGGATGAACCAGTTCAGTTCGGTTCTGACCGACTATCGTCCGGAGAAACATCCTGTCTGCAATGGACAATTGGCAAAGAAAGGGGGCTGCTGGCAATGGTCGTTTTAATGGTCAAGAGCTGAAAAACAGAATGGGGACGGGACTAGTTTCTCTTTTTCTATTGTGAAGGAAGGCCGGGAAGAAGGCAACCGATCGCTGGATCAGAAAATAGGGGATAGATTATTTTTAAGATCGCTTGCCGTTTTGACCATTACAGAACACATCCCATACACTCACCCCAGCGTCCTGAAAAGATAGGGCTGTATAGCTTTCCCATCATTTTGCTTCTCATCCGCGGCAGTAAGCTTGCACCCTGACTGGCCTTCCGAGCCGCCGCTGTCCCCATTGCCAGTCTACCCCCAAAATTTTGCAAACCGGAAGGATGTTAAACCGTGAGGCTCGACCTTGATGCTCTTCTGAAACAAGAGACCCCACCAGGCCGATGGATGAATACTTCTTTAGAGTACATTGAATAGAGCGTGCCCAGCGAGCCCTCTTGTGAGAGGGCAATAACGAGTCTGGCGTCGCAGCGGATTCAGAATGATAAACCTGTAATTGCGGTGTATTGAGCCGGTATTTCGGAAATAATGAGATTCGGGCGATATAGGGGTCCTGCAGCTTTCGGAGCTGGTTTTCAGGCAGTTTTCGGGGGAGAAGGCTGTTGGCCGGGCGGTTTCGGGGTTGACTGGTTCTGTCGCGGCTGATAATAGATATCTATCAAGCCGAAATCGGGTGGAAATTGGGGTGGTCTTGCTGGGCCGCCCCCCCTTTTTTGCCCGACCTGAAAAAGCGTTTCTTATCTCCTGCTCCGATACCTACGAGCCGGTGATTCCCAGAACAGTGGGTATGGATACACAAGTGCTGGAAGACCTAGCCGAATAATGACCAATAGTTCATCAGGGAGGAAAGAATGAGAAGATTGCTAGTGCTGACGATCGTGCTCTGCGCCCTTTTGTCGATGGCCGCCTGCTCCAAGGACAAGAAGAACGAGCCGAGTATTACCGACAAAGTCGCCAATAAGGTGGATCAGTTCAACACCGACAACGCCAACACCATCGTCAGGAAGATCAAGAGCCCCATCGACAAGGCCCGCGCCACCCAAAACATAGTTGACGAGCACAACCAGGACATTGATCGGGCCCTGCAGGATTAGTAATAGTTAGCCCGAGTCCGGCCAATAAAACAGGACCGCCCCATGTAATAGGGACGGTCGATTTGATTCAACCCAGTCCTTGACTCGTCAAGCTCGATTCGCCACGCCGGATCGGCAAAAATCCAGATAGCTGATGGTCCGTTCACCCGCCTTTTCCTTGAGGCGGCCCAAGGGAGTCCGGTTACGGATGTAAAGAAAGGGTCAAGTCTGCCTTTGGCCTTTGCTTCTCGTTCGGAGAAACAACGCGCTACCATGAATGAAGATTGATATTATAATGAGGAATTCAAATGCGGTTGGAGCCCCAAGCCGATGGAGGAATCCATGCTGCCGCCAAGATTATTGCTTATGTTGTTTGTTTTCCTCATGGTTCCCGTCCCTTCAGTTGATGCGAAAGAAGCGAGCCACGTGAATAAAATCCTGCTGGCAGCGACCTCCCCGTTCGAGGACATGGTGGACTTCGCCCTGGCCCAGAATGACGCAGGCATAACAAAAGCGCTCGCTGTCGCCGATCGCCAAGCGGCGAGCGTCAAGGTGGTGCTGCCTCCGGCGGCTGCCGGTAGTTTTGGCGAGCTGCTCCAGACTATTCACGAGGCTGCTGCAGGCAAGGAGTATCAATCACTGGCGGTGACTGCCGTGGAGGTTATTCGCTTTCTTCTGGACGGACTGCGGCCCAGCAAGTTGAAAGTGCCCAAGGAAGTCGGCCTGCTCGATTACGCAGGCTTCCGGCTGCGTGTCCTCGCCACGGCAAAGGAGCCGGATTGGGATATGATGCTCACGACTGCGGAGGACGCCACGAAATGGTGGAACGGTATTGAGTCAAGGGTGTCCGATAAGGCCTTGCGGAAAGCTTTTTCTACAGCAATCTCCGGACTTCAGGAGGCAGCAAAGAAGGAGGATTTGCCGATGCTGCGTCTGGCCGCCCAAATCGAGCTGGATTTGGTGGACATGCTGGAACACCACTTCAGACGAAAATCTTAGATTCCTAAAGTCCTTGGAGTGCGGGTTGGACAAAGCCACTCAGTTTCTGAAGCAAGCTCGCCCGCACAACGCCGTTCAGCGAAGGCTCCGCCGCTTCCCTAGCGAGTTGAGAAAAATCATTCAGAAACCGTTGATTTTCGGCTGGCCGGCCTGTTCGGTCGCACTCTGGATGCCAACGGCAACTTCCGGCAGGATTCCTTTTTGAACGTAAATCGGATGGACCATGCTGCGCAGTCTGGGCAGGCTCCGCGCGAACCAGAGCCCGCCGGCAATGCAGACGAGGCCGCCGGCGAGTACCGTATTTTGGGCGCCGATAGTGGTGGCAAGACCGCCGGCCACGAGGCTGCCGAACGGCACCATGCCGCCGAACGACATGGCGTAGAAGCTCATGAGCCGGCCCCGCTTGTTGTCCTCGACGATGGTCTGGAGCACGGTATTGGCCGAGGCCAGGAGCACGATCATCCCGAAGCCGGTCAAAGTCAGCAGGCCCAGCGCCGGCCAGAAGAAGGGAAAGTGCGAGAAAGCCAGAAGGCTCGCCCCGAAAAGAAAGGTGGCACTGACGATCGTGCGCCCCAGGCCGAGCACACTCGTGCGGCCGGCCAGAAACAGTGCGCCCACCAGGGACCCCACTCCGGCTGCTCCGGTGAGAAAACCGAGACCGTGCGCCCCCTGATGAAAGATATCCTTGGCGAAAATCGGCATGAGAACCATATAGGGCAGCCCCATGAGGCTCACCAGGCTCACAAGCAGCAAAATCGCCCGGATCGGCGCGAATCCGTAAGCGTAGAGTGCCCCTTCACGAAACTGCTGGAGGATAGATGAAGTCCTCGGCTCGGGCCGGCGGGGAGTGATTCTCATCAAAAGCAAGGCCGCAATCACCGCCAGATAGCTCAAGCCATTTATCAAAAAACAGACCCCTTCCCCGGCCGCGGCAATCAGGATGCCGGCCACCGAGGGCCCGATCAGGCGCGCACCGTTGACTAGCGAGGAGTTCAGGGCGATGGCGCTGCCCAGGTCCTCTTTTTTCTCAACCATCTCGATCAGAAATGATTGCCGGGCGGGAATGTCCATGGCGTTGATGATGCCGATGAACAGGCTTAGGGCAAACAGATGCCAGACTTGCACCCGGTGGGAGAGGACCAGCGCCGCGAGGAGCAGAGCCTGGAGCATGGAGAAAGTCTGGGTGAAGAGAAGGATCCGATGTCGATTCCAGCGATCCGCCAGTACCCCCAGGAAGGGCGAAGTAAGAAAAATAGGAATTCGGGCACAAAAGTTGACCAGCCCGAGCATGAAGGCCGAGCCGGTGAGACGGTACACCAGCCAGGCCATGGCCACCTGCTGCATCCAAGTGCCGATGAGCGAGAGCCCTTGACCGCCGAAGAACAGGCGGAAATTTCGATAGCCGAGGGTGCGGATGACGGATTGGAATCCGCTGCCGGTGCTGTTTTCTGCACGTCGGTTTGTCAATTTCGTCATGGAGTGAATTGTTATCTCAAGATACGTGCCGCCCAGTATACCAAAACGTGGTCGTCTTTTTCAGATGAGCGTGCGTGGGGTCTGATTTGAAGTTGAAGCGGCACCGTACAATATGATGGTCTGGATTGCGATTCAATTCAACCGCAAGGCCATTTGCAGTGACAGCCCAATGAGGTTCGTCCCTTCCCGCTATAGCCAACCTGATCGTCTTTTGCTCTCCTTGGCTTTGGAGTAGCATCTCCTTTTTTATCCTCCTCGACAGTCGCCTCCTTCCTGATCGGAGCTGCGGATAAACTTCGGTGTGACGATGGATGGATATATGCGAACAGGGAGAGGATCCCTGCGGTGTTTGTCCTTAAAGCACATCCGTTGCAAGCCGTGGAAATTCGGCGACAGCCCAAAATGAAGCTAGCCATGGGTTGGAATGAAGAGAGCTGCCCTGCTGCCGGTCCTTATCAACGCGCTCATGGGGATTGCGCGTTCTCAACTCAAACTTGTCCGAACATCTTTTCGATGACGCTCTGCTTTGAGGGTACGCTTTGTGAGCAAACGTTGACGGGGTTTGAATACTTATCCTGTTAAAGGAGATGATCCTCGCTTACCACATGGGCAAAGGCGGTGAAAATGGGCGACGGCCTTCAAATCCGGCCTTGGAACAGAAAGGGAGGCGAACCGTTCTCCTACAGGGCTGTCTCAGGCGGAAACGACTGTTGGCTTTCTCCGGCTGAGCCTCATTGCGCCAACTGCCATGTAGCGCCCTTTGTGGAAAGCGAGGGCGGGAAATACTTCCCTGTCGATTGGCCAGGCAAATATGCATTGTTCCGCTACTTGAAGGCTCACGGCCGGGTTGCCTGCCACCAATCTATACAACGGGCTTTACCCAGTCCGGCACGACCGCGGAGGGGACAATGTTGATGAGACACCCCACCAGCAGGCTCTTCAGTTCGGTCCGGACGGAAAATATGCCGGATTGGTGACCTGCGCCGACTGCCGTGCAACTCAATGGCACTCCCTATTACGAGGATTACTGGGCGGTGGCTCTCATTCACCAAGCTGCGCGCATCGCGCGCCAGCAAGCATCCCTCGGCAAATCCCATTGATCGGATAATTCCTTGGGGGGATATTCGCTTCCTGGAATCATCTGGTCCCTTTGGTCGAATCGTCTCCTGCCCGGGTTGACCGACTCATCAAGACGGCACCCCGGCCCTTCAAGCGCCGTCGGGGCCGCGGTGTTGATCTTCTCGGGTTGAAGATCTTTGGGTTCGAGTGTTAACTTTCTCACTGCCTTTTCGGCTGAAGCGACCGCGCCTGCTCGCCGCGTGTTCCTTCCCGCCCTCATCGACCCGGTTGAAGACATTGCGATCGGCCCGTTCGGGCATCTGTCTTTCCTGCCTGCTGTGCCGACCAAAGGATCTTGCTGGCCCCGGCGGCTGCCGACCAAAGGATCTTGCCGGCCCAGGCTGACGACCAAAGGATCTTGTCGGCCCAGGCTGCCGACCAAAGGATCTTGCTGGTCCAGGCTGCCGCGCAGAGGGCCTTGCCTGCCCTGGCTGCCGCCAAGAAGGACTTACCCGCCCCGGCTGTTGTCGATAGGGTCTTGCCTGCCCCGGCTGCTGTCGATAGGGCCTTGCCTGCCCCTGCTGTTGCCGGTAGGGTCTGGCCTGCCCCGGCTGCTGCCGGTGGGGTCTTGCCTGTCCCTGCTGTTGCCGATAGGGCCATGCCTGCCCTGGCTGCTGCCGGTAGGGTCTTGCCTGTCCCGGCTGCTGTCGGTGGGGTCTTGCCTGTCCTGGCTGCTGTCGATGAGGTCCTGCCCGATCGACACCTCCTTGCCTTTGTCGGCCCGGAGCAGGCCTCCCCGGTCTATGGGACGGATCGACCCTTGCCCGGTTTCGGTGCTGAGGAAAGCCGCGGACGCCGCGGTCAAAATTTCTGAAACGTTTGGGGGACTGGCCGTATCTCCGGGCAGTATGGATATCGCGGTAGGCAACCCCTCGCCGATGCCGGGGAGCATGATGCCAACGGCCGGGCGCGGTCCTCCATCTGCCGTGCCTGACATAGGGCGGGCGGTGGTGACCGTTAATGTAAATGGAGTGACGGCGCCAATCGCAAGTGCTCCAGAAGCCGAAACCGAAACCGAAATATAAGCCGGGCCAGTAAGAGATGCCCACGCCAAGGCTCACCCCGATCGGCCCCCAGTAATAGGGCGGATAGGCGGGATACCACCATGGGCCGTAGACGTAGAAGGGGTTGTAATAGGGAACATAGACCACCTGGGGGTTCGCCGGCTCGATAATGATCGTTTCCTTTTCGACGACTACCTTCTGCTCGGGTGAGGATTTGAGGTTGCCCTGTTGGTAGGCCCGGGCCCTCAATTCCTGCACCGTGTCCATCACCTCTTTTTGCTGGGCGAGAAAGGCGTTACCGATGTTGGTGGTTTCGCCGATCCGATCGCTCATCTGAGCAAGGACCACCGGAAAATGGCAGAGCGACTTGACGCTCGGGTCCCAATCCTCCCACCGGTCGGCCTCGATCACTTCGATCGGATAGGTCGAGGCCATCAGGACTTGGGATAGCAGGTCATCAGGATAGAGAGCAATCGGGGCCAGGATCTGGGCGAGCTGTTCCTTGGTGAATGCCGGCGTCGAGTCATTCTCCTGTGATCGCACCGGTACCGGTAATGCTAGAAGCACAATCAGGAACAAGCTGATCGCCATATCTATGAAGGAAATACTGCCAGACTTCATGAGACCTCCTCGAACATCGAACGACATGGCGTGTCATTGACATCAACTCCGATGGTGTTGGTAAAATAGTAATTGTTGCAATGAAATAAATTCGACCGCCTGGGGTCTCTCTACTATTAGGATAAGTGTTAAAGGTACCGCAGACAAATGGATTATGTTCTGTGCTCGAAGGAGAAAAGGGAGGGAACAGAAATGTCAGGCATTTTTTTCGAAGGTGTGGGTGGATTGTATTCACGTCGAGGATTTGTGCGCCTCTGTCTGGCATCGGCCTTAACCTGGGCACTGCCGGCATGCAAAGAACGAGGATCCGTCGGCTATCGGCCGAGAGCCGGAGAACAGACCCCGTATATAACACCGAACAGCGATTTCTACCTAGTCGCGGTGGACCCTTCATTTCGGCCGTCTTTCGGACTTGCCAACGTTTCGGTCAACTGGTCGCTGCCGGTCCAAGGGCTTGGCGGCAACATAAACCGTTATGGCTATGAAGAGTTGGTCAAGGCCGCCAGCCGGGTGGTTCCCTATACCTTCGAATGCATCGGCAACCCGGTTGGCGGCCAGTTGATCGGCAATGCCCGCTGGCATGTGGTACCGCTCAAGGAGATCATCAAAAAAGCGGCGAACGGTTCGAAAAGCGTAAAAACGGTCATGTTCGAGGGGCTTGACGATTTTTATTCCAGTGTCTCGGTGGAGCGGGCCGTCGACGATTACGCCTTCATCGCCCTCAAGATGAACGGCGATCCACTGCCGGCAGGGCACGGCTTTCCGGCCCGGGTCATCCTTCCCGATCTCTACGGCATGAAGCAGCCACGTTGGCTGCGTCGCATCCGGCTGCTCGAAGATGCGCAGACCACCTCTTACTGGGAGAAGCGTGGCTGGGCCGGCGAGGTGCCGGTAAAGACTATGTCCCGCCTTGATCCCCGCGGGGTGTTGAAAGCGCGGGAACCAGCCGAGCTGACCGGCATCGCCTTTGCCGGTGCGCGCGGCATCAGCAAGGTGGAAGTCTCATTCGATGGGAAGGATTGGGAACAATGCGAAATGCTGCGGCCGCCCGAGCGCCACGTGTGGTCGCCTTGGCGCTACGTCTGGCGGCGGCCGGCG
>JARRJE010000040.1:0-9014 GCA_037379765.1 Deltaproteobacteria bacterium | reverse complement strand
CAAACCATTTTGCCTTTGATTTTCAAACAGAGGCCGGGATTTGTTTCCGGAAGCGAAGGTTGTCCAGCAGGGAAGCGAGCAGGATGAAGCCGATGCCGAGCCATTCGTGCAGTGCGATTACATTTAACGACCAGAGAGCGTAAGAGACGGTGGCGACAACGATTTCAAAAAGCATGAGGATATTGACCCGGTAGCTTTCAAGCCGGGTGAGGCTGAAGAGGATGAACAGCGAGGCAGTGGCCTGCATGCCGAAGGCAAAAAGCACTAGCAGCGGCAGCCATTGGGACGAGGCTTCCCAGGGCGGAGGCGGCGGCGCCCAGACCAGGATTCCGATCAAGGCGGTAAAAGCAGTGCCGAACCAGTGGACGACGGTGAGAGCCCAGCTTGGGGTTCGAGGGTTCAGCTGGAGTCCGATAACCGAAACGGCGAAGCTCAGCCCCGAAAGCAGGGCAAAGGTGTCGCCGAGGTTCCAATAAAAAGTTTGAAATCGGTACAGACCGAGCAGGATTGCCGCGCCGGCAAGGGAGATGACGATGACGAGAAATTTCTGCCAGCTCAGGCGTTGGCCCCTGACAAACCGGGCCAACAGAAGATTCCAGATGGGCGAGAGATAAAAGAACATCAGGGCCCGCACCACCGAGGTTTCGGTGAGGGCAAGGAAGAAGAGCAGGTTGGTCAACCCGCCGAAGACGACCAACAGCAAGGTCGGCCAGGCGACAAATGGGCATTGGCCACGGCGGCAGGCGCGGGCCAGAAAGGGCAGGGCGACGAGGCTTAGGAAGAGGAAGACAAGAAAGATGGTCCATAGACCCTTCACCCCCAGCTCTTCGAGGACATTGAGAGGATACCACACTACCCCCCACAGACTGGCGCCGGCGATGGCGCAAAGGACCGCAATTAATTCGTAACGAGGCATCGGTACAATAACAGGCCGGAAAAGAGGCGGCCCGATCGCGTGCGGCCGGGCCCGGGATTTCAGAGTTTGGTGAAGTATTCCTTCAAATTGGCAGCGGGGTCGATCCTCGGAAGCAACAGGTCCTGCCGAGAGCTCATCACCACCATGGCTCCGGGACCGTGGCCGGCCAGAACGCAGTTGGAATGAACCACAAGGCCGATGACGATGCCGCCGCTTTTATAAATACGGCCATAACTGGCATCGGCATCAATGATGGCTACGAAATCCCCGAGTTTCAGGTCTTCCAAGCCGAATTCCCGTACGGTGGGCTCATCGAAGAGCTGGATGTCGTAGTCACCGCTGTTGCTCTGCGGGGAGCCGATGCCAGAACCCATGATCTTTGCTGGGATCCGATGTGCCACCGGCACCTCCAGCCGCCCGTCGGAAAGGGGCTTGATATCCATCACCGCCAACAGGGAGGGATCGAGGTTCAGCACCTTTATCCCGGGAAAATCGGGGAGACGTAAGCCGCAACCGTAGGTCCTGATCTGGATTTTGTCGCCGATAACGAGCTCCTCAATCACTTCCGGCGAAAAATCGATCAGGACATGATCGATGCCACCGTGCTTTCCGGTAATCCGGCCGGTTTTGCCTTTGGCCTCACCGGAAACCACCTTTGCCGTATTGCCCACGCAGGAAAAAAGGTTGAGGGCGCGGTTGGGGCCGAGCTGCCCCTGAAACTGGGTAAAGTTGCTGATGCTCACTCCGGGCTCGACGTGATCGGCAAAGAGGCCGCAGGCCGGATCGCCAATGCGCAGGTTGTACGTGATGCCGCCCACGCCCGGATAGATGTCGGCACGACCTTCGGGGTCGATGCGGTAGGGGTTGATCCCGCCCAGAGGGGAAGTGATCTCGCCGATCACGGATTGGCAGACCAGTTGGTCCTGGTTGGTTCTGATCATGGACGCCTCTTGGGATAGTGACGAGTAACGAGTGGCGAGTAAATAGTGTCCATCAAGGCAGGAGATCCGATGCATTCATGCGCCGGTTACCGTTCTGCAACACACCCTGTCAGGCTTCTATACATTGAAGCGGAAATGGATACAGTCGCCGTCCCGGATTTCATACTCCTTGCCTTCAAGGCGGAGCAGGCCCTTTTCCTTGGCACCTGCCTCTCCCCCGCAAGCGACATAATCATCATAGGCGATCACTTCGGCCCGGATAAACCCCTTTTCGAAATCGGAATGGATGGCCCCGGCCGCCCCAGGAGCCTTTGTGCCCCGCCGGATGGTCCAGGCCTTGGTCTCCTTTTCACCCACGGTGAAGAAGGTGATGAGGCCGAGCAGTTCGTAGCCCGCCTTGATGAGCCGGTTGAGTCCCGATTCGGCAAGTCCCATGGCAGCCAGGTACTCCTGGCGTTCATCGGGAGCGAGGGTGCTCAGTTCTTCCTCGATGGCCCCCGAGATCATCACCACCGCTGCATCCTCTTCAGAAGCGGCGGCGCTGAGCTGCTCTACATGGCGATTGCCGGCGATGACTTCTTCCTCGTTCACATTGGCCACGTAAAGGACCGGTTTGGCACTGAGCAGGCAAAGTTCCTTCATGAGTTTCCGGCCGGTGTCGTCCAAGGTGAGCAAGCGGGCGGGGCGCCCCTTGTTGAGGAGGTTCTGCAGTTCCTCGAGAACAGCGACTTGGGCTTTGGCGAGCTTGTCGCCGCTCTTGGCCTGGCTGGCGGTCTTCTTCAGCCGTTTTTCCACCGTTTCCAAATCGGCAAGGATCAGCTCGGTGTTGATCACCTCCCGGTCCCGCAAGGGATCAATGCTGCCGGCGACGTGGACGATGTCCTCGTTTTCGAAGCAGCGTACCACATGGGCAATGGCGTCCACTTGCCGGATATGGCCGAGGAATTGGTTGCCGAGGCCTTCGCCCTTGCTGGCGCCGTGCACCAAGCCGGCAATGTCCACGAACTCCATCTGGGCATTTACCTTGTTGCGGGTCTGGACCATCCGGGCCAGGATGTCCAGACGAGAGTCCGGCACCGGCACTCGGCCGATGTTTGGCTCAATGGTGCAGAACGGGTAATTGGCCGATTCGATGCCGGCGCAGGTGAGGGCATTGAAGATAGTGGACTTGCCCACGTTGGGCAGACCGACGATGCCGCAACGAAAACCCATGAAATGCTCCTCTTTTTGAATCGAGACCGGAAATCGCGGTGAAACGGAGGGATTGCCTCCCGGGCAGGCCCCTCTTTATACAGGGTTCTTGGCAAAGCGGCAAGGGTTGATTAAATAGTGAAAAGACCGGTCTGCAAACGCTGCGGCCCTCTTAAAAAATCCAAAAAAGGAAGTGCATGCCGACCTCAGCGGCGCCGGGCCTTCTCGGCGCGTTCCTCAAGGAGCTTTTCCGGAGAAAAAAATGGCAGCTGCGTCTCGATCAGCACGCCCTCTTTCTACGATGGGAAGAAATCGTCGGGATTGAGATCGCCGAGCGGGCGCAACCCGACTGCATCCGGGGCGATGTCCTCTGGCTGCGGGTGGTCGATTCTGTCTGGATGCAGCAGCTCAGCCTGCAGAAGACTACGCTGCTCGCGCTTCTCAATAGCCGGCTTGGGAAGAAAGGGATCCATGACATCCGTTTCCGGTTGGACGTGACCGTGGGTAGACGGCAACCGTCGTCATTGGGCGAAAAGCCTGGGCACGAGCGACCGCCCAGCCCCGAGGAGCTGCGGGAGTTCGAGGGAATAGCCTCGCCTCTCAAAGACGAGGAGCTGAAGGCGGTGATGTGGCGGCTTTGGCTCAAGAGCAGGCAGCATCGGGGATAAAACTTCAGCACCACAGCCGGTGCCTTGTCTGAACCGACAAGGCCGTACGATTTCAAAAGAGTCTATAAAAATATTGAGCTTGTTATACCACTAAATCTCAGCATATTCGGGGAAGGGGCGTGCCGAAGAGCATGTCAAGGAGACGTTCGGTGCCGATAGCGGTCTCGATCCACACCCGGCCAGAGTGTTCTGCTACCGCCTGGCCGATAAGGCGGGCCTCGGCGCCGTGTGGGAGGCGCCGGAGGGCGGCCAGGGCCTGATCTGAAGATCCCGGAGCCACAAAGGCCAAGAGCTTCCCCTCATTGGCGAGGTACAAAGGGTCGAGTCCCAACAGTTCGCAGGCGCCGCGTACATCGTCATGGACGGGGATCTCCGCTTCTTTGATCTTGATCCCCACCTGGGAGGAGAGGGCCAACTCGCAGAGGGTAGTGGCCAATCCTCCGCGGGTGGGATCCCGCAACGTGTGGAGATCGGGTCCGCAGGCGGCGAGAAGGGCGGCAACGAGGTCATGAAGAGGGGCGGAATCACTTTGGAAGCTGCCTTTGATCCGTAGTCCTTCACGCTGGCAGAGCACGGTCACCCCATGGTCGGCCAGGGAGCCGCTGACGAGCAGATGGTCGCCCGGCCGGATGTTGCCGGCGGCGATGTTCACACCCGGGGCCACCGTGCCGAGGCCGGTGGTGTTGATGAAGAGCTTGTCCGCCTTGCCCGCGGGCACCACTTTGGTGTCGCCGGCCACAATCCGCACCCCGGCCTCGACCGCCCGTTGATGCATGCTTTCGACGATGGCTTCAAGATCGGCCAGCGGCAATCCTTCCTCCAGAATCATGCCTACTGACAGATACCGCGGCTGGGCGCCCCGCATGGCGAGATCATTCACCGTGCCATTCACCGCCAGATCGCCGATGTTGCCGCCGGGGAAAAAAAGAGGATCCACCACGTAGGAATCGGTGGAGAAGGCCAGGCGCTCGCCGCCGATTGCAAGCAGGGCGCTGTCTTCCAACGGTCGAAGGATGTCGTTGTCGAAATGGCGGAGGAACAGCCGCTGCACCAGATCATGGGAGGCCTTGCCCCCACTGCCGTGATCGAGGGTGATTCTGTCGGTCAATGTGCACCTATTCTGAGAGGGTGCCGCTTACAGGCGGCCGGTGCTCCCATTCTAACTGATCCAGGTTGCAAGAAAAACCAGTTTCCCGTCTGACTTGAAATTGATCACAGGGTGCCGCAGATGCGTGAAAGAGGCTGCACGCGATACCTAGGGACAGTCTGATGACAATGCAGATGCGGTGCCAGATCAATCGCGTTCGTATCTGTAGAAGGCGGCGCACGCCCCTTCCGAGGAGACCATGCAGGGGCCCACAGGGTGTCCGGGGTGGCAAGCGGTGCCGAACAGCTTGCAACCGGAAGGATCGAGGGCCCCTTTGAGCACCTCTCCGCAGCGGCATCCCTTGGGAGGCGAGGCTGGCTTGGCCGTCAGGCCGAAGCGGCGGCAGGCATCGAAATGGGCCAATTCGGGGCGGACCGCCAGGCCGCTGGCCGGGATGATTCCGAGACCCCGCCACTCGGTGTCGGCCGGTTCGAACACCTGCTCCATGATCGCCAGCGCCCGGTGATTGCCCTGCAGCCCCACCGCTCGGCTGTAGGCGATTTCAACCCGCGCCTCGCCTTGTTGCGCCTGCCGTGCAAGAAGGAATATCGCTTCCAGGATGTCCACCGGCTCGAAGCCGGCGACCACGCATGGGAGGCCGAAGCGATCCGCTAGGGGCCGGTAAGCGTCGGCGCCAATGATCACCGAGACGTGACCGGGGCAGATCAGGCCGTCGATTCGGAGGTCCGGGGCGGCGGCCAGGGCGGTGAGGGCGGGTGGCATCACCTTGTGGGCGGAGATGATGGAGAAGTTGCCGATCTGCTGCTCAGCGGCCATGAGCACGGCAGCGGCCACCGTCGGTGCGGTCGTCTCGAACCCGACTCCCAGGAAGATCACCTCGCGTCCGGGGTGGCGGCGGGCAGTCTCCAAAGCGTCCAGGGGCGAATAGACTACCTGCACCTCCCGACCCCGGCTCATCTCCTCCTGGAGGGAGGAGCTGCTGCCCGGAACCCGAATGAGGTCACCAAAGGTGGTGATGATCACATCGGGCAGGCGGCTTGCCGCAATGAACAGATCAAGGTCGCCGGCCGCCGTCACGCACACTGGGCAACCCGGACCGGAAGTAAGGGTCACCCCTTGCGGCATCAGCCTACGGATGGCGTGGCGGGCAATGGCCATGGTATGGGTGCCGCACACCTCCATCAACCGCAAAGACGGCAGATCCATCCTTTTCATGGACGAGGCCAGTTTATGGACTCGCTCCGCATCGCGGTATTGTTCAAGCCACTCCATACCGGTCTCCGCAGTTGTCAATCGCATCGTACAAAATGGCCAACAAGCAGGGTGAGCTATTATAGCTAGCTATATTGGAGTCCTGTTCGCGTCAAGACGGGTGCCTTTGCCGCTTACCATGGCCCGGCCGGCTACAGCTTGGCCCAGCGCCAAACCGCCATCGTTGGGGGGCAGCCGCTCATGATTGTACACCCGGAAGCCGGAAGCCGCCAGCAGGCCGCTGAGTCGGGTCCGCAGGACCATGTTCTGGAAGACGCCGCCCGAGAGCACCACCTCGTTCACGTTCTTTTCGCTTCCAAGTCGTCGGCAGACCTCGGTCAGCATCACCGCGAGGCTCTGGTGGAAGCGATTGCTGCTGGCTGCCGCCGTTACTCCGTGTTTGTTGCCATCTACGATTTCCCGGATCATTGGTACGGGATTCATCTGCAGGCAGCCGTCTGAGCCGGTTTCGAGGTAGTAGGGATAAGGCTCGGCTGCGGTTCCGGGCTCGATAATCATTTCGAGTTCGATGGCGGCCTGGCCGTCGTAAGTGATGGTCTCCCGCAAATCCAAAAGTGCCGCGACCGCGTCAAACAGCCGGCCGCAGCTGGTGGTGATCGGCGCATTGACGCCTTGCGTATTCATCTGCAGCAAAGCGGCCGCGGTCTCCCGCCGATCTTTCAAAAAAGGAAGCGGCAGTCGCAAGCATTCCTGGCCATATGCCGTCTGCAGGAGGCTTAAGGCCAGTCGCCATGGCTGGCGGATGGCGATCTCTCCGCCAGGCAGTGTGAATGGTGTCAAGTGGGCGAGGCGCTGATAGCGGGAGACGGTGGCCAGCAGCACCTCGCCGCCCCAGATGGTGCCGTCTTCGCCCAGGCCGCTGCCGTCCAGAGTGATGGCGAGCACCGGCCCGTCGAGGCCGTGTTCGGCCATGCAGCTGACGGCGTGTGCATGATGGTGCTGCACCGCCACCCGGGGACAGGAAAAGGTCTCGGCATGGCGGCTCGAAGGATAATCGGGATGAAGATCGTGCACCACCAGCTCCGGCTCCACACGCAGGACCTTACACAGGTGGGCGATGACCGCGGCGTAGTTTTCCTGGCCGGCTGGGGAGTAAAGATCCCCCAGGTGCTGGCTGAAAAAGGCTTGCTGCCCCCGGGTCAGGCAGACAGTGTTTTTTTCCGCGCCTCCCAGAGCCAAAGTTTGGCCGGCGTCAGTGGCAAGAAGAAGGGGCAGGGGTGCAAAGGAACGCGAGCGCCGGAAAAAGGCCGGTTGCTCATCGGTCAGTTTCAGGACCGAATCGTCGTTACGAATGATGATTGGGCGGTTATGCCACAGGAAACCATCGGCGATGCCCGCCAACCGTGACGTCGCTTCCTCGTTGTCCTTGACGATGGGCTCGCCTGAGCGATTGCCGGAAGTCATCACTAGGGCGGCGAACCGACTGTCGGCGAGCAGCAGGTGGTGAAGCGGGGTCGGCGGCAGCATCACTCCCACACAGCGCTGCCCGGGGGCGACACTTGCGGCCAGCGAAAAGTTTGAAGATTTTTCAAGCAGGACGATGGGCTTTTCCCTGCTGGTGAGCCAGGCGGCCTCCGGTTCGCGCACCTGTGCAAAGCGGCGAACCGCGGCCAAGTCCGCCGCCATCACCGCCAACGGCTTGTGGGGTCGGCCTTTCCGCGCGCGCAGGCGGGCCACCGTGGGTTCATCGGCAGCATCCGCCGCCAGATGAAAACCGCCCAGGCCTTTGACCGCCAGGATGGCCCCGGCAGCCAGTAGATCAGCGGCCCGGATCAGTGGGTAGTCAGCCGCCATCTTTTCTCCTTGAGCATCGGCCAGTTCCAGCCGGGGGCCGCAGATGGGGCAGGCATTGGCCTGGGCGTGGAAGCGGCGATTGGTCGGTTCCCTATACTCCGCAGCGCAAAGGGGGCAGAGGGCAAAGCCCTTCATGGCCGTGAGGGGCCGGTCGTAAGGGAGGTCTTCGATGATGGTGTAACGGGGGCCGCAATTCGTGCAGTTGATGAAGGGATAACGGTAACGGCGGTCGCCGGGAGTGAACAGCTCGGCCAAGCACTCCGGGCAGACATCGAGATCTGGCGGCAGCAGTGCGGTTTCGGCGAGGCCTGCCTGGCTTTCCCTGATAAGAAAAGATGAAAACCGGGCCTGATCCGTGATGGAGGTTTCCTCGACGTTCATCTCGTGAATCCGGGCCAGGGGCGGCTTTCGGGCGTTGATGTCCTGGATGAATCCGGAGACCCCCTGCTCACTGCCTTCCGCCTCGATGAGGACGCCGGCCCCAGTGTTCGCCACGTACCCAGTGACCGCGTGCTCTTGCGCAAGCCGGTAGATGAAGGGACGAAAGCCGACCCCCTGCACGATGCCTTGCAGGGTAATGCGAACGTTGACCATGGACGGCATTGCCTCTTGGGACGGAAAATGAACCTTCAGCCAGGATGAGGCTGTCCAGCTTGCTCCAACAGCCAGTTATACCACTCGGCAAGACCCTCGCCCGTATAAGTGGAAATGGGAAAGATTCGAATCTTCGGATTGATCATCCTCGCTGCCTCCTTGATTTTTTCCAAGTCGCAGCGTACGTAAGGCAGCAGGTCGACTTTGCTGATCAAAAGTACCTGCGATTCCTTGAACATCAACGGATATTTGAGGGGCTTGTCATCGCCTTCGGTGACGCTGAGAAGCATCACCTTGCGGTGCTCGCCCACGTTGAATTCGGCAGGGCAGACCAGGTTGCCGACATTTTCCACCACGAGCAGATCGAGCGCTGCCAGGTCGAGATCATTGATGCTCGAGCGAATCATGTTGGCATCCAGGTGGCAGGCCCCGGCGGTTTCGATCTGGACCGCCTGGAGTCCGGCCGCGGCGACTCGTTCGGCATCGAGAGTGGATTGGATGTCGCCTTCGATGACCGCGATTCGAAGCCG